>JAPLAT010000171.1 GCA_026393175.1 Pseudonocardiales bacterium | reverse complement strand
CTTGTCGTTCTCCCCGCACCCGCCGATGGCGTCGTCGAGGGTGATCGTCAGGTAGATGTTGTGCCGCTTCGCCGAGGCGACGGCGGCGTCGAGGCGCTGCAGGTCCCAGCCCTCGAAGAAGAACAGCCGCACCGCGCCGTGGCCGTCGTGGCGCATCGAGGCGAACCAGTTCTCCACGTCCTGCGCCGACATCCGCTCCTCGGCGTCGCCGCAGTCGCCGGACCAGACGAAGGAGTTGTAGCCGGCGAACCACCACGGCTGCCCCCCGCGCAGGATGCAGTCCCCGCCGACGGTGATGGCGGGCATGGCGGCGGTCGTCGTACCGGTGCCGGTCGCGGTGCCGGTGGCCGCCGCGGTCGCCGTGCCGGTCGCGGTGGCCGCGCCGGTGCTCGGGGTGCAGCCGGTCGTCCCGTCGGGGACCGGGACGAAGCCGTTGTCCCCGCCGTTGTCCCCGCCGTTGTCGCCGCCGTTGTCGCCGCCGTTGTCCCCGCCGTTGCCGTCGTTGTCGTCGCCCTGGCCCTCGGACTGGCCGGTGCCCGGCAGCGGACCGGTGCCCGGCGGCGGGGTGGTCCCGGGCAGCGGGGCGGCCGGGTTCGGCAGCGGTACCGGCGTGTTCCCGCCCGGCGTCCCGGCGAGCGGGCCCGCCGGGCGGGTGTAGGTCGAGGGCAGGATCGTGCCCGGGCCCAGGCCGTCGTCGTAGGACGTGCCGTCGGCCAGCGGGGGCAGGTCCGAGGGCAGGACGGGCACGTCGGGCAGCGCGAGCGCGTCGGTCGGCGCCGTGCCCGCCGGGGCGCTCGCCGGGAGCGGGTCGGCGGTCGCGACGAGGGGCAGGCCGACCGGCGCCATCATGGTCAGGAGCGGTACGAGCAGGGCGATCCCCGCCACGCGCCGTGCACCGGCTCCCTGCACCCGCACTGCTCACCACCCCGTCCGCGGCACCTGACGGAGTACTCCTCCGCGACGCGCGGCACGTTACCGTGACCGTCGGTCGTGAGGGACCCCGACAGGGTGACGGATCGGTGAACGCGATCAGGCGGGGCGGACCAGCAGCGCCACCGGGTAGCGCGACAGCAGGTCGCCGACCAGGGGCGCGCTGCCGTCGACCGCGGTGTCGGTGATGACGTCGTGCCAGTCCGCCGACCCGTCCGGCAGCGGGAGCACGGTGTCGCCCCACCCGACGCCGGCCAGGCCGACCGGCAGCCGGGTCGCGACCGCGACGAGCGACTCCGACCGGGCGAACGCGACGACGTGCTCCGCGGCGGGTCCGCCCGCCGGCACCGGCCGGTACCCGGCGAACACCTCGGGCCGGTATCGGCGCAGCCGCAGCGTCGCCGCCGTGACGAGCAGCTTGGCCGCCCCCTCGGCGTCGACGTCGGGCAGCCAGCCGTCGTCGAGGCGGGCCAGCAGCGCGCGGCGGGCCGCCCAGTCCACCGGGCGGCGGTTGTCCGGGTCGACGAGGGAGTACTCGAACAGCTCGGTGCCCTGGTAGACGTCCGGCACGCCCGGCCCGGCGAGCTGCAGCAGCTTCTGCCCCAGCGAGTTCGACCACCCCGGCCCGGCGATCCGGGCCACGAACTCCTCGATCTCGGCGACCAGGTCGGCGTCGCCGAGCACGGCGGCGGGCCACGCGGCCACCGCCTCGTCCACCTCCGCCACGGCGTCGACGTGGCTGGTGACGAGCTTGGCCTCCTTGGACGCCTTGCCCAGGTAGGCGGCCATCCGGTCGGCCGGGATGGGCCAGGCGCCGACGAGGTTCTGCCAGGCCAGCAGCTCCAGGGAGCGGTCGGGCAGCGGGTGGCGGGCGGCCCAGCGGCGGAACCGCGGCGCCCACTCGCCGGGGATCTCCGCGAGCACCGCGAGCCGGGCGCGGACGTCCTCGGAGCGCTTGGTGTCGTGGGTGGACAGGGTGGTCATCGTCTCGGGCCAGGAGGCGGCGCGGACGGCCTGCAGCCGGTGGAACTCCGCGGGCACGATCCCGAACTCCGACGGGTCGCCGCCCACCTCGTTGAGCGCGACGAAGCGGTTCCAGCGGTAGAACGCGGTGTCCTCGACGCCCTTGGCCATGACCATGCCCGACGCGGCGAGGATCGTGGACGCGACCTCGCGGCGGGCGTCGTGCTCGGCGGCGTGCAGGGACTGGCGGGTGCCGGTGTGCTCGGCGGCGATCTGGGTGATCAGCCCGGCGCCGTCGGGGTCGACGAACACGCCCTGCACCTCGCGCAGCGCCTCGTACCCGGACGTGCCGTCCACCGGCCAGGACACGGGCAGCTCCTCGCCCGCGGCGAGGATCTTCTCCACGAGCAGCCAGCGGTCCGGCCCGATCGCGGCGCGCAGCATCCGGGCGTAGCCGCCGGGGTCGGACAGGCCGTCCGGGTGGTCCACGCGGATGCCGTCGACCTCGCCCGCGGCGACCCAGCGCAGCACCTCGGCGTGGGTCTTCTCGAAGATCTCCGGGATCTCGACGCGCACGGCGGCGAGCGTGGAGACGTCGAAGAAGCGGCGGTAGGTCAGCTCGGCGGCCCCGCGCTTCCAGGACACGAGCCGGTAGTGCTGCCGCTCGTGCACCTCCTGCGCGGTCCCGCCGCCCGTGCCGGGCGCGACCGGGAACGCGTGCTCGTAGTAGCGCAGCTCGTCGCCGTCGACGGAGAGCTCGGCGAGCGCCTTCTCCTCGTCGGCGTCGAGGATCGGCAGCAGGATCGGCCCGGCGTCCCAGTCGACGTCGAACGTGGCCGCGTGCTCGGAGGACCGGCCCAGCCGCAGCACGTCCCACCACCACGGGTTGGCCTTCGCGACGTCGACGCCGACGTGGTTGGGCACGATGTCCAGCACGAACCGCAGCCCGTGCTCGCGGACGGCGGCCACGAGGGCGCTGCGCCGGTCGTCGCCGCCGCGCTCGTCCGACGTGCGGGTCGGGTCGACCACGTCGTAGCCGTGGTTGGAGCCCGCGCCGGACTCCAGCAGCGGGGAGGCGTAGAGCGCGCCGACGCCCAGGGCGTCGAGGTAGGGCAGCAGCCCGATCGCGTCGTCGAAGGTGGTTCCGGAGGAGAACTGCAGCCGGTAGGTCGAGGAGGGGGCGCGCACGCGGAGACGGTAGACGACCCGCGGCGGCTTCCGCTGAACGGGAACCGGCCCTGACGCGGCGCGGATCGGTGGGTCACAGTGCCTGTCCATGAACCGCGAAGCGACGACGACGTCGACCGGACGGTCCCTCGCGGCGGTGCGGCCGCTGTGCTGGGCGGCCGTGGCGCTGGAGGGCTACGACCTGGTGGTGCTGGGGGTGGTGCTGCCGGTCCTGCTGCGCGACCCGGTCTGGGCGCTCACCCCCGCCACCGCGGCGCTGATCTCCACGGTCGGGCTGCTCGGGGTGATGGTGGGCGCGCTGGGGATCGGGCCGCTGGCCGACGTCATCGGGCGCCGCCGCACGATGGTGCTGACCGTCGTCGGGTTCTCCGTCCTCACGCTGGCCTGCGCGTTCGCGCCGGGACCGGTGGCGTTCGGGGTGCTCCGCTTCCTCGCCGGGCTGGGCCTGGGCGGCGTGCTGCCGGTGGCCCTGGCCCTGGTCAACGAGTACGCCGCGCCCGGCAGGGCGGGCAGCGCCACGACCGCGCTGATGACCGGCTACCACGTCGGCGCCGTCGCGACGGCCCTGCTCGGCATCGTCGTCATCCCCGCGTGGGGCTGGCAGGCGATGTTCGTCATCGGGGCGGTGCCGGCCGTCGTGCTCGTGCCGCTGCTGGTGCGCCTGCTCCCCGCCGAGGCCGACGCCCGGCCGGAGCAGCCCGCGGGCAGCACCCCGGCCAACCCGGTGACCACCCTGTTCCGCGACGGGTACCTGCGGGCCACGATCGCGTTCTGGGTGACCTCGTTCATGGGCCTGCTGCTGGTCTACGGGCTCAACACCTGGCTGCCGGAGATCATGCGCGCGGCCGGGTACGAGCTGGGGGCGGCGCTCGCCCTGCTGCTGGTGCTCAACGTCGGGGCGGTGCTGGGCCTGCTCGTCGCGGGCCGGGTCGCCGACCGGGTCGGGGTGCGCCCGGCCGTCATCGCCTGGTTCGCCGCGGCGGCGCTGTTCCTCGCGCTGCTGTCGATCCGGCTGCCCGGCGCGGGGGTGTACGTCTCGGTGCTGCTCGCCGGGGTGTTCGTGTTCAGCGCGCAGGTGCTCGTCTACGCGTTCGTCGGCCAGCGCTACCCGGCCGCGGTGCGCGGCACCGCGCTCGGGGCCGCGAGCGGCGTCGGCCGCCTCGGCGCGATCGCCGGCCCGATCCTCGGCGGGGCGCTGCTCACGGCCGGCATCGCCTACCCGTGGGGCTTCTACGCCTTCGCGGCCGTGGCCGCGGTCGGTGCGGTCTCGGTCGCCGCGGTCAGCGCGGGGCGCCCCGCGTGAGGACCGTCCGCGACGCCGCGTTCGACGTCCTGCGCGCGCACGGCCTGACCACGGTCTTCGCCAACCCCGGCTCGACGGAGATCGCCCTGCTCACCGACCTGCCCCCGGACCTGGACTTCGTGCTCGCCCTGCACGAGGGGTCCGTGGTGGGGCTCGCCACCGGGTACGCGACGGCCCGCGACGCCCCCGCCCTGGTGGTGCTGCACACCACGGCCGGGCTGGGCAACGCCGTCGGTGCGCTGGCCACCGCGCGGGTCAACCGGGTGCCGCTGGTCGTCCTCGTCGGCCAGCAGGACCGCCGCCACCTCGCGCTGCGCCCGTTCCTCGCGGGCGACCTCGACGGGCTGGCCGGCACCCACCCGGTCTGGACGGGGCGCCCCGAGCGCCCGCAGGACGTGCCGGGGATGCTCGCCCGGGCCCGCCACGAGGCGGAGACCGGGCGCGGCCCGGCCCTGGTGGTGGTGCCCAGCGACGACTGGGGCGCCCCGGCCGGCGACGGCCCGCTCGCCGCGCCCGCCGCCCTGCACCGGGCCGCGGCCGTCGACGGGCCGGGGCTCGACGACCTGGCCGCGCTGCTCG
>JAPLAT010000340.1 GCA_026393175.1 Pseudonocardiales bacterium | reverse complement strand
TGAACCACTCCGGGTGCTCGGCGACCCACGGGTGGTCGGGCGCGCACTGCAGGGCGAAGTCGAGCGCGACCTCCATGCCGAGGTCGCGGGTGCGCTCGACGAACGCGTCGAAGTCCTCCAGCGTGCCCAGCTCGGGGTCGACCGCGTCGTGCCCGCCCTCGGCCGACCCGATGGCCCACGGCGAGCCGACGTCGCCCGGCCCGGCGTTGACCGAGTTGTTGCGGCCCTTGCGGTGCTGCGTGCCGACGGGGTGGATCGGGGGCAGGTAGACCACGTCGAAGCCCATCTCCGCCACGCGGTCGAGCTGCTTGGCGGCGGTGGTGAACGTGCCGTGGATCGGGCGGCCGGTCTCGTCGCGCCCGCCGGTGGAGCGCGGGAAGAACTCGTACCAGGAGCCGTAGAGCGCGCGCTTGCGGTCGACGTAGACCTGCTGGGCGCGGCCGCGGGTGATGAGCTCCCGGACCGGGCGCTGGGTCATGATCGTCTGCACCGCGGGGAACAGCGCGGGGGCGACGCGCGCGTGCAGCGGCAGCGCGGTGTCGCGCAGCGCGTTGGCGGCGCCGAAGAGCAGGTCGCGGTGCGGGCGCTCGGCGGGGCGGCGGCCCACGCGCTGCAGCAGGCGGGCGCCGATCTCGAGGTCGTTGGCGAGCTCGTCGGGCGTCTGGCCCGCCTCGAGCTTCTTGGTGACGGCGTGACGCCAGGTGGCCCACGGGTCGCTCCACGCGTCGACGCGGAAGGTCCACATGCCGGGCTCGTCCGCGACGACGGTGGCCGCGAAGGTGTCGGTGCCGACGCCGGTGGGCTCCATGCGCACGTGGTGCGCGGCGCCGCGGCTGCCGACCCGCTTCCAGACGACGTTGGCGGCGACCGCGTCGTGGCCCTCGCGCCAGACGACCGCGCTGATCGGGAGCACCTCGCCGACGACGGCCTTGGCCGCCTGGCGGCCACCGCTGACCGAGGGAGTGACGTCGTCGATACCGATCCGGCCCGTCATCCGCACCCACCCCTATCAGCCCAGCTGCCCCGTCACGTGCGTCACAACCGTACCGAGCCCCGCGCGATCCCACAGGGCCGGGTGGAGGCCGTTAACCCGCTCGTCATCCGGCCGTCTGGAACGATCCCGCGACCGATTCATCTATCCTGCCGCGCGTGAGAGCTCTTCGCCGGTTCACCGTGCGCGCCCAGCTGCCTCCCGCCCTCGCGCCGCTGCAGGCGCTGGCCACCAACCTGCGGTGGAGCTGGCACGGACCCACCCAGGACATGTTCGCCGCGCTCGACCCCGACGCGTGGGAACGCGCCGGACACGATCCGGTGCGGCTGCTCGGGGAGATCCCGACCGAGCGGTTCGAGGTGCTCGCGCGCGACGCCGACACCGTCGTCACCGTGCGGGAGCTCGCCGACGACCTCGCCGCGTACCTCGACGGTGCCCGCTGGTACCAGAACGAGCGCGAGGACGACCCCACGCTGCCCGCCGCCGTCGGCTACTTCTCCATGGAGTTCGGGGTCTCGGAGGTGCTGCCGAACTACTCCGGCGGCCTCGGCGTGCTGGCCGGTGACCACCTCAAGGCCGCCTCCGACCTCGGCGTGCCGCTCATCGGGGTCGGGCTGCTCTACCGCTCCGGCTACTTCCGCCAGTCGCTCTCGCTCGACGGCTGGCAGCTCGAGCACTACCCGGCGCTGGACCCCCAGGGCCTGCCCCTGCAGCTGCTCACCGACGCCGGCGGCAGCCCCGTGCTCGTCGCCGTCGCGATGCCGGCCGGGCGCACGCTGCACGCCCGGGTCTGGCAGGCCTCCGTCGGCCGGGTCCCGTTGCTGCTGCTGGACTCGGACATCGAGGAGAACGAGCCCGACCTGCGCGGCGTCACCGACCGGCTCTACGGCGGCGACCAGGACCAGCGCATCCGCCAGGAGATCCTGGTCGGCGTCGGCGGCGTGCGGGCGGTCCGCGCGTTCTGCGGCGTCACCGGGCACCCGCAGCCCGAGGTGTTCCACACCAACGAGGGGCACGCGGGCTTCCTCGGCCTGGAGCGCATCCGCGAGCTGCAGGACTCCCACGGCCTCGCGTTCGACGAGGCGCTCGCCGCCGTGCGGGCCGGCACGGTGTTCACCACCCACACCCCGGTGCCGGCCGGCATCGACCGCTTCCCGGTCGACATGGTGCAGCACTACTTCGGCGGGGGCGAGGCGGGCGCGCTCCTGCCCGGCGTCCCGACCGACCGCGTCCTCGCGCTCGGCGCCGAGTCCAACCCGAACATGTTCAACATGGCGCACATGGGCCTGCGGCTCGCGCAGCGCGCCAACGGCGTCTCCCAGCTGCACGGTGCGGTGTCCCGCGACATGTTCGGCGGGCTGTGGGAGGGCTTCGACGCCGACGAGGTGCCGATCGGCTCGGTCACCAACGGGGTGCACGGCGCCACCTGGGAGGCCCGCGAGATCACCGAGCTGATCGGGGACCCCGGCGCGGAGGTCGCGCCGCCGCCGTCCGACGGCGAGCTGTGGGACCTGCGCACCGCGCTGCGCGCCCGGCTCGTCGCCGAGGTGCGCCGCCGCGTCCGGGCCGCGTGGCTGCAGCGCGGCGCGTCGCAGCCCGAGCTGGGCTGGACCGACCACGTCTTCGACGAGAACGTGCTCACCGTCGGCTTCGCCCGCCGCGTGCCCACCTACAAGCGGCTCACGCTGATGCTGCGCGACAAGGACCGGCTGCGCGACCTGCTGCTCGACCCGCACCGCCCGGTGCAGCTCGTGGTGGCGGGCAAGAGCCACCCCGCCGACGACGGCGGCAAGGCGCTGATCCAGGAGATCGTGCGCTTCGCCGACGACCCGGCCGTGCGCCACCGCATCGTGTTCCTGCCCGACTACGACATGTCGATGGCCCGCTACCTCTACTGGGGCTGCGACGTCTGGCTGAACAACCCGCTGCGCCCGCTGGAGGCCTGTGGCACGTCGGGCATGAAGTCCGCGCTCAACGGCGGGCTCAACCTGTCCATCCGCGACGGCTGGTGGGACGAGTTCTACGACGGCGCCAACGGCTGGGCCATCCCCACCGCCGACGGCATCACCGACCCCACCCGCCGCGACGACCTGGAGGCCAACGCGCTCTACGAGCTGCTCGCCACGCAGGTCGGGCCGGCGTTCTACGACCGCACCGACGGGGTGCCGCAGCGCTGGGTGGAGCTGGTGCGCCACACGCTGACGACCCTGCGCCCGCAGGTGCAGGCCACCCGCATGGTGCAGGAGTACACCGAGGGCCTCTACGCCCCGGCGGCCCGCGCCGCGGCCGGCATCGTCCGGGACGGGTTCGGCCCGGCCCGCGAGCTCGCGGCCTACCGGGCCCGGCTGGGCGAGTCCTGGAACCGCGTGCGGGTGGCCGGCGTCGACGGGTCCGGGCTGCCGGACACCCCCGTCGTCGGCGCGCCGATGACCGTCCGCGCGGTGGTGGAGCTGGCCGGGCTGGACCCGGCCGACGTCGTCGTCGAGGCCGTCGTCGGGCCGGTGGACGAGACCGACCAGCTGGACTCGCGCAAGCGCACGGCCCCGATGAAGCACCTCGGCCCGGCCGAGGGCGGCGGCCAGCGCTTCGAGGCCGTCGTGCCGCTGCCGCACGCCGGGCTGACCGGCTACACGGTCCGCGTCCTGCCCGCGCACCCGTTGCTGGCCAGCCCCGCCGAGCTGGGCAAGGTGGTGCTGGCGGGCTGACCCGCCCCCGGCCCCGGTTGCAGCAAAGCCACTTTCACGCAACGAGGTTGCGTGAAAGTGGCTTTGCTGCAATGGGGGCGGCCCGGCGCGGGCCCGTCCCTCAGCGGTTGTAGGAGTTCGGCGACCAGAGGACGCCGCCGTCACCGTTGTAGAGCACGATGTTGCGGTCGTCCTGGATCACCAGGCGGGCGTCCTGCCCGGAGGTGTCGGACGCCCAGCGCGGCGAGCCGTCGGCCCGGTAGAGCACCAGGTTGCCGTCGGCCTGCACGTCGAGGCGCGCACCGGGGGCGTCGTGGATGTCGGCGTCCCACTCGGCGCCGTCCGGGCCCCCGACCACGAGGTTGCCGTCGGACATCACACCGAAGTTGTACTTGCCGTCCGCGGAGGTGATGCGCTCGTCGCCGCTCAGGCTCCGCCGCCACCACCGGCGCGGGCGGGGGCCGGGCCGGCTCCCGCGAGGCCGCCGACGGCCACGGTGGTGAGCAGCTTGACGGTGTCGACGTGGCCCGCGGGGCAGGGGGCGGGGTCGCCGGAGGCGCTCATCGGGCGGCTGACCTCGAAGGTCTCCGAGCACTCCCGGCAGCGGAAGTCGTAGCGCGGCACGGAGGGAGGGTACCGCCCCGTCCCGTGGCGTGGGGGGACCGGCGGAACGCGGGCCCGGCCTCCCGACCGGCGGTGCTCAGGTGTGCCGCAGCAGCAGCAGGGAGCGGGCGGGCTGGGTGATCGTCGCGCCCCCCGGCACCGGCCGGGTGCCCGCGGGGACGCCGTCGGGGCGGGTGGAGTCCAGCTCCGGGCAGTAGGGGCCGCCCGGCGGCAGGGTGACGGCGAGGGCGTCCGGCCCGGCGTGCAGCAGCAGCAGCCACTCGCCGCGCTGCAGGCCCAGGCTGTGCAGCCCGCCGTCGTGCCAGTCGTGGCCGCGCAGCCGCCGCCCGGCCGGGTGCCACCACAGCACCTCGCCGTCGCGGTAGAAGCGGTCGCGCTGCAGCGTGGGGGAGGAGTGGCGCAGCGCCGTCACGCGGGCGACGAAGTCGGCCAGGCCGTCGCCGGACCAGTCGACCCACGAGATCTCGTTGTCCTGGCAGTAGGCGTTGTTGTTGCCCTGCTGGGTGCGCCACAGCTCGTCGCCGCCGAGCAGCATCGGGGTGCCGGTGGACAGCAGCAGCGTGCCGAGCATCGCCCGGGCCGTCGCGCGCCGCCGCTCCGCGACGACCGGTGAGGACGTCTCGCCCTCCACACCGAAGTTCTGCGACCGGTTGTCGTCGGTGCCGTCGCGGTTCTGCTCGCCGTTGGCCGCGTTGTGCTTGCGCTCGTAGGAGACGAGGTCGCGGAGCGTGAACCCGTCGTGGGCGGTGACGAAGTTGACCGAGGCCCACGGCCTGCGGCCGTTCGCGGCGTAGAGGTCGGAGCTGCCGGTGAGCCGGGAGGCGACCTCGCCGATGCCGCCGTGGCCGCGCCAGAAGTCGCGCACGGCGTCGCGGTAGCGCCCGTTCCACTCCGACCACGCGACGCCGAACCCGCCGACCCGGTAGCCCTCGCCGGTCGCGTCCCACGGTTCGGCGATGAGCTTGACCCGGGAGAGCACCGGGTCGATCGCGATGGCCGTCAGCAGCGGGGCGTGCGGGTCGAACGCCCCGCTGCGCGGGCGGCCCAGCACCGAGGCCAGGTCGATGCGGAAGCCGTCGACGCCGAACGCGGTGACCCAGTGCCGCAGCGCGTCGCACACCATCCGGATGACGGTGGGCGAGCCGGAGTCGAGGGTGTTGCCGGTGCCGGTGATGTCGGCGTCGTGGCCGTTGCCGCCCAGCGAGTAGTAGGCGGGCGCGTCGAGGCCCCGGTAGGACAGGGTGGTGCCGCCGACGCCGCCCTCGGCCGTGTGGTTGGGGACCACGTCGAGGATGACCTCGATGCCGGCGGCGTGGAGCGCGTCGACCATCGCGGCGAACTCCGCGACCTCCGCGCCGGGCACGCTCGCGTAGCCGGCGTGCGGGGCGAGGAAGCCCAGCGTCGCGTAGCCCCAGTAGTTCGTGCGGCCGCGTTCCAGCAGCGGCGGCTCGTCGGCGATCGCCATCACCGGCAGCAGCTCCACGGCCGTGACGCCGATCCGCCGCAGGTGCGCGATCACCGCGGGGTGCGCCAGGCCGAGGTAGGTGCCGCGGTGCTCCGGGGGGACCTCGGGATGCAGCATCGTGTAGCCGCGGACGTGCAGCTCGGCGACCACGGTCTCCGACCACGGCACGTCCGGGCGGGGCGTGCGCGGCACGGGGTCGGGACCGGTCACCACGGAGAGCGGGACGTGGCCCAGCGAGTCGCGCTCGGACAGCGTGCCGGTCATCGGGTCGTCCACCCAGCCGCGGGCGGCGGCCAGGTCGGTGACGCGGCCGGTGATCCGCCGGGCGTAGGGGTCGACGAGGATCTTCGCCGGGTTGGCGCGCAGCCCCTGCCACGGCCGGTACGGCCCGCGCACCCGGTAGCCGTAGCGCTGCCCGGGCGCCACGCCGGGGACGTGGCCGTGCCAGACGCCGAACGTGCGCGCGGTCAGCTCGACCCGCCGTTCGGAGAGGTCGCCGTCCGGCCCGTCGACCAGGCACACCTCCACCGCCTCGGCGCTGGTGGAGGCGACGGCGAACCGCGCCCCCGCGTCGTCGACATGGGCACCCAACGGGAAGACCGGCACGATCGGCCAGGATAGGGGGCGTGGTGGAGCTCCCCGACGATCCGGACCTGACCGACCTCGTGATCCGCATGGACGGCGTCGGCGTCCGCCGCGGCTCGTCGACCCTGGTCCACGACGTCGACTGGCGGGTCGAGCTGGACGAACGCTGGGTCGTGCTGGGGCCCAACGGTGCGGGCAAGACCACACTGCTGCGGCTCGCCGCCGCCGAGCTGCACCCCACCGTCGGGTCGGTGCACGTGCTCGGGGAGCGGCTCGGGCGGGTCGACGTGTTCGAGCTGCGCACCCGGATCGGGCTGACCTCCGCGGCGCTGGGCCTGCGCGTGCCCGACGCGGAGACCGTCCGCGACGTCGTCGTCTCGGCGGGGTACGGGGTGCTCGGCCGGTGGCGCGAGGAGTACGAGGGCGCCGACACCGAGCGGGCCGACGCGCTGCTGGGCGCGATGGGCGTCGCCGGGCTCGCCGGGCGGCCGTTCGGCACGCTGTCCGAGGGCGAGCGCAAGCGCACCCTGATCTCCCGCGCCCTGATGACCGACCCCGAGCTGCTGCTGCTCGACGAGCCCGCCGCCGGGCTGGACCTCGGCGGCCGCGAGGACCTGGTCGGCCGGCTCTCGGCGCTGGCCCTGGACCCGGACGCCCCGGCGTCGGTGCTGGTCACCCACCACGTCGAGGAGATCCCGGTCGGCTACACCCACGGCCTGCTGATCCGCGAGGGCGGCATCGTCGCGGCGGGGCTGCTGGAGGACGTGCTCACCGACGAGAACCTCACCGCCACGTTCGGCGTGCCGCTGTCGATCGCGCGCCGCCGGGGCCGCTACAGCGCCTGGCTGCGCTGAGGGACCTGATCTAGGGTCACGACCCGTGACGGAATTCGTGAGGCTCGAGGTCGACAACGGTGTGGGCACGATCCGCCTGGAGCGGCCGCCCATGAACGCGATCAGCCGGCAGGTGCAGGAGGAGCTGATCACCGTCTCGGCGGAGGCGACGGCCCGCGCCGACGTCCGCGCCGTGGTGCTCTACGGCGGGGAGAAGGTGCTCGCCGCCGGCGCCGACGTCAAGGAGATGAACGGGATGGCCTACGCCGACATGGCGGCCGTCGCGCGCCGCCTGTCGTCGGGCTTCGGGGCGCTGTCGGCCATCCCCAAGCCGACGGTCGCGGCCATCACGGGCTACGCGCTGGGCGGGGGCCTGGAGGTGGCGCTGGGCTGCGACCGCCGCATCTGCGGCGACAACGCGAAGCTCGGCCAGCCGGAGATCCTGCTGGGCATCATCCCCGGCGGCGGCGGCACCCAGCGCCTCGCGCGGCTGATCGGCCCGTCGCGGGCCAAGGACCTGATCTTCACCGGCCGCATGGTCAAGGCCGACGAGGCGCTGGCCATCGGGCTGGTGGACGAGGTCGTGCCCGCCGACGAGGTCTACACGCGCGCGGTGGCCTACGCGCGGCAGTTCGTCGACGGCCCCGCGGCCGCCTACGCCGCGGCGAAGAAGGCGATCGACGGCGGCCTGGACACCGACCTGCGCACCGGCCTGGACCTGGAGTCCGAGCTGTTCGCGGCCCTGTTCGCCACCGACGACCAGCGCATCGGCATGGAGTCGTTCGTCGCCAACGGCCCGGGCAAGGCGGAGTTCACCGGGCGGTAGGCCGTCCGCGCAGGGGGGACGTGCGCTCCGACGTCGACGCGCGCGGGTCGGGCGACCTCGGCAGCCCCCACCGGATGACGGTCGCCGCCCCCGGGTCTCGCGGTGGACGTCGCCGTCGGCCGGCCGGTGCAGCCGCGCGCAGGGGGGCGAGCTCGATGCGCAGGCTCGGACGCGTGTTCCTCCGTGTGCGGGCCCGGCGACTCGACCTCCACCGCGAGCAGCGCCTCGGCCGGCGCGTACCGGTGTCGAGCGGGCTCGGCGGACCGCACCACCAGCAGGTCGGGGATGCGGGTCGACCGGCGGCCGAAGCGGATCTCGACGGCCTGGGTGACGGCAGCGCACCGTCCGTCAGCTCGTACCGCACCAGGGTCTCGGGTCACGACTCGAGATCGTCGACCGTCCAGCCGCCTGGGGCATGCCGATGGCGTGCGCCTCGGTCATGCCCGAAGGGCAGCGCCGGTTAGGGTTCCTACCCATGAGTACGACGGACCCGGCGCCCCGTCCGCACGCCACGGCGGAGGAGGTCGAGGCGGCACGCCACGACGCCAAGCTCGCCAACGTGCTCTACCACGACTGGGAGGCCGGCTCCTACGACGACAAGTGGTCCATCTCGTACGACGAGCGCTGCATCACCTACGCCGCCGACCGGTTCCGGCTCGTCGGGACGGCCGGGTGGCCGACGCCGAGCGCATCCCCTACGACGACGCCACGTTCGACCTGGTCGTCGGCCACGCGGTGCTGCACCACATCCCCGACGTCGAGCTGGCCCTGCGCGAGGTGCTGCGGGTGCTCAAGCCGGGCGGCCGGTTCGTCTTCGCGGGCGAGCCCACCCGGGTCGGCGACGGCTACGCGCGCCGGCTCGGCGCCCTGACCTGGCGGGCCACCACCACGGCCACCCGGCTGCCGCCGCTGTCGGGCTGGCGGCGCCCGCAGGCCGAGCTGGACGAGTCGTCCCGGGCGGCCGCGCTGGAGGCGCTGGTCGACATCCACACGTTCGACCCCGCCGAGCTCGAGGAGACCGCGCGCCGCGCCGGGGCGATGGACGCCCGGGTCGTCACCGAGGAGTTCACCGCGGCGATGCTCGGCTGGCCGGTCCGCACGTTCGAGGCCGCCGTGCCGCCCGGGAGGCTCGGCATGGGCTG
>JAPLAT010000640.1 GCA_026393175.1 Pseudonocardiales bacterium | reverse complement strand
CGCGGCGCCGCCCGCCCCGGCGGCGAGCACGCCCCAGCCGAGGCCGGTGGGCGGCAGCTCCTCCCCCGCGACGACCCGCATCCCGAGCCGCACCAGCTCCACCAGGCCGACCGACAGCGCGGCCCCGGCCACCCCGGCGAGCCCGCCGGTGAGCGCGGCGTCGGCCAGCAGCGCGCGCAGCACCTGCCCGCGCCCGGCCCCGGCCCGGCGCAGCAGGCCGACGGTCCGCCGCTGCCGGGCGGCGAGGACGCCCAGCACGCACGAGGTGGTGAGGACGGCGGCCGTCGCCGCGGTGCCGCCGAAGACGGCCAGGGCGGCGAGCACCGCCGCGAGGCCCCCGCCCAGCGCGGCCTCCAGCTCGGCGAACCGGACGTACGCCGCGTCGCGCACGACCGCCCCCGGGCCGGCCGCCGCGCGCAGGGCCGCGGCCGCGTCCGCCACCGGCACGCCGGGGGCCAGCCGGACGTCGAGCTGGTCCGGGTCGGTCGCGGTGAGCGTGGTGACCGCCTCCGGGGCCATGGCGACCGCGTCCAGCGGCTCCGAGCGGGCCGCGACGACCCCGGTGACGGCGAGCCGCCGCACGACGCCGTCGGCCCCGAGGAGCTCCAGCGCCCCGCCCACGCCGACCCGGCTCCCCGCCCGCTCGCTCACCGCCGCCTCGTCCGGGCCGGCCGGCAGCCTGCCCTGCACCAGCGGGTGGCGGTCGAGGGGCCCGCCGGCGGAGCGGAGCGCCGTCAACGGTTCGGGCACCCCGCCCGCCCCGACCCGGACGACGGGCACCGCGCCCGCGGCGGCGACGTCGGCGACACCGGGGACGGCCCGCACCCGCTGCTCCACGTCGGCGCCCGCCGGGGTGACGACGAGGTCCGCGGCGACCGGGGTGCCGGCGAGCTCGCGGACGATCGCGGTCGCCGCCGCGCCGGTGAGCTGCGCGGACGCCGCGGCGAACGCGGTGGCGACGGCGATCGCGAGCCCGGCCAGCAGGCGGCGGCCCCAGCGGTGGTCGGCGAGGACGGCGCGGAGGACGGGGAACCGCACGGTCAGGCCCGCCGCCGTCGCCGGGCCGGCCCGGGCTCCTGCGGCACCCGGCGCAGCTGCGCGAGCGCGTCGAGCACGCCGTGCGCGGTGGGTGCCTGCACCTCGCCGGCGACGCGGCCCTCGTGCAGCAGCAGCGCGCGGTCCGCCCACTCCGCGGCGAGCGGGTCGTGCGTGGCCATGACGACCGTCTGCCCGAGGTCCGCCACGCAGGAGCGCAGGAACCCGAGCAGGTCCCCGGCGGTGCCCGCGTCGAGCGCGCCGGTCGGCTCGTCGGCCAGCACCACGTCCGGACGCAGCGCCATGGCCCTGGCCACCGCGACCCGCTGCTGCTGGCCCCCGGACAGCTCGCCGGGCCGGTGCCCCTGGACGGCGACGAGGCCGAGCGTCGACAGGACGGTGGCGAGCCACTCGCGGTCCACGCGGGCGCCCGCGATCTCCACGGGCAGCACGACGTTCTGCCGCACCGTCAGCTGCGGCAGCAGGTCGTAGTCCTGGAACACCATCCCGATCCGCCCGCGGCGCAGCCGGGTCAGCCGCCGCTCCGGCAGGCGCGTCACGTCCTCGCCGTCCCACAGCACGCTGCCGCCCGTCGGCCGGTCGAGCCCGGCCAGGCAGTGCAGCAGCGTCGACTTGCCCGAGCCCGACGCGCCCATCACGGCCACCAGCCCACCGCGCTCGATCGCGACCGACACCCCGTCCAGCGCCCGCACCGCGCCCCGGCCGCGGCCGTGCACCCGCACCAGGTCGACCGCGCGGAGCACCGCGGGGTCGGTCCCCTCGCCCCGGCGACCCGCCGCGCCGGCCCGGTGCGCCGCCCGGCCGACGGCCCGGGTGGACCCGGTGGAGGTGACACCGGTCCGCGTCCCCCCGGTCGAGGTCACCCGCGTCGCGCCGGTCGAGGTCGCTCCCGTGCGCGTCCCCCCGGTCGAGGTCACGCGCGTCGCGCCGGTCGAGGTGACTCCCGGGCGCGTCCCACCGGTGGAGGTCACGCCCGGCCGCGGGGCGCCGGTCCGCGGCGCGGCGGCGGGGGTGGCGCCGGTCCGGGTCGCGCGGGGTTCGACGCTTCCCGGGTCCCCGGCGGGCGGCGCGACGCGGTGTCCGGGGTCGGTGCGTTCCTGGTCGGGGACCCGCTGGGCGGGGACGTGCCGGGCGGGGTCGTGCTGGGCGGGGCCGCCCGGGGCGGGGCGCCGCGGGGCGGGCACGGCCGGCCGCTCGACCGCGGCGTGCCGCCCGGTCTCGCCCGACCGCCTCGGGCCCGGGACGTGCGCCCCGCCGTGTCGCCCGCTGGAGTCCACCCGCCCGACCCTGCACGGCCCGGCCGCGCTCCGCCACGATCGGGTGACGCCCGCTCCACGACCGGTCACCGGCGTGCGCCGAGGGTCGGCCGCGCCCGGGTCACGCCCGGGTCACACCGGGGTCACTCCCGCTCGACGCACCGCAGGCCGCGCCCGGGGGTCCAGCTCTCCACGCGCAGCGCCGTGCCGCTCTCGTTGAGGGAGGTCAGCACGACCTCGGTGAGGTCGGCGCGGAACAGCTCCCCCGCGGGCTCCCCCTCCAGCGGACCGGCCGGCACGGCCCGCCCGGCGACCCGCGCGTCCCCCGCCCAGCTCGCCTCCTCCCCCTCGACCGGGTCGGGCGAGGCGGCGAGCAGCCCGAACCGGGGGTCGCGGTGCAGGTCCGCGCCCTTGCGCGCCGCCGGCATCGACCCGAACGTCAGCTCCCCGCCGGCGAACTCGACCTCGATCCCGCTGACCCGCGGGGACCCGTCGGCCCGCAGCGTGGCGAGGACCTTGTGCCGGCGCGCGTCGAACACCGCCCGCACCCGCGCGGCGAACGCGGGTGCGGCGGTCTCCACGTCGTTCCACGTGACCATGCGCCGA
>JAPLAT010000673.1 GCA_026393175.1 Pseudonocardiales bacterium | reverse complement strand
GAGAACTCGGTGGAGAAGATGCAGGTGTTCTGGCCCTGGTCCTCCTTGAGGATGTCGGCCTGCACCGTGCCGCGGACGTTCGCGAGGGTGAACGCGGTGAGCTCCTCGCGCTCGGCCTCGTCGGGCTCGCGGCCCTCCTCGTCGACGAACCGGGCGATCGTCTGGTCGATCGCGGTGTTGAGGTAGAACGCCAGGATCGTGGGCGCCGGGCCGTTGATCGTCATCGACACCGAGGTCGTCGGCGAGGTCAGGTCGAATCCCGCGTAGAGCTCCTTCATGTCCTCGAGCGTGGCGATCGAGACGCCGGACGTGCCGACCTTGCCGTAGACGTCGGGGCGGGTGTCGGGGTCGCGGCCGTAGAGCGTCACCGAGTCGAACGCGGTGGACAGGCGCTTGGCCTCGGAGTCGGCGGAGAGCACCTTGAAGCGGCGGTTGGTGCGGAACGCGTCGCCCTCGCCGGCGAACATCCGCGCCGGGTCCTCGCCCTCGCGCTTGAACGGGAACACCCCGGCGGTGAAGGGGTAGCGACCGGGCAGGTTCTCCCGCCGCAGGAAGCGCAGCAGCTCGGCGTCCTCGGTGAACGGGGGGAGCGCGACGCGGCAGACCTTGTTGCCCGACAGCGTCTCCCGGGTGAGCTGCGTGCGCAGCTCCTTGTCGCGGATGCGCACCACCATCTCGTCGCCGGAGTAGTCCTCCACGACCTGCGGCCAGGTGTCCAGTAGCTCGGCGGCGTCGGCCGGGAGCGCCTTCTCGGCCTTCGCCAGCTCGGCGTCGACCGCGTCGCCCACCAGCTCGCGGGCCGTGCGCAGGTGATGGCGCACGCGCGCGGCGTCCACCGCCCTCGCCGTGTCCTCGTGGTAACCGCGGACCGTGGCGGCGACGTCGGCCAGGTAGCGCACCCGCTGCGGCGGGATGACCGCGGCGAACTCCGAGGAGGTCTTGCGGTCGGTGCGGGGGAGCCGGCCGGTGGTCTCCTCGCCGAGCAGCAGGTCGCGCAGGTGCTGGTAGAGCGCGGTGACGCCGTCGTCGTTGAACGTGGCCGCGGACGTGCCGTAGACGGGCATGTCCTCCCAGCTCGCGCCGAACGCCTCGCGGTTGCGCACGAGCTGGCGGCCGACGTCGCGGCGGGCGTCCTCGGCCCCGCGGCGCTCGAACTTGTTGATGGCGACGACGTCGGCGAAGTCGAGCATGTCGATCTTCTCCAGCTGCGACGCGGCGCCGAACTCCGGCGTCATGACGTACAGCGAGCGGTCGACGAACGGCACGATCCCGGCGTCGCCCTGGCCGATGCCGGGCGTCTCCACGATCACGAGGTCGAACCCGGCCGCCTTGAGCACGCCGATCGCGTCGCCGAGGTGCTCGGGCAGGCTCGCGTCGGCGCCGCGGGTGGCCATCGAGCGGAAGTACACCGACTCGCCGCCCAGGCTGTTCATCCGGATCCGGTCGCCGAGCAGCGCGCCGCCGCCCTTGCGCCGCGTCGGGTCGACGGCGAGGACCGCGATGCGCAGCTTGTCCTCCTGGTCGAGGCGGAAGCGCCGGACCAGCTCGTCGGTGAGGCTCGACTTGCCCGAGCCCCCCGTGCCCGTGATGCCAAGGACCGGCACCTCGCGGCGCGGGGTCAGGTCGAGGTCGGCGGGGAGCCGGCCGGCCTCGGCGAGGGTGAGCATGCGGGCGAGGACGGTGTGGTCGCCGGTGAACAGGCCCTCGGTCGAGGCGGGCGGCGTCGCGGCGAGGTCGACGTCGCAGTCCTTGATCATGATGTTGATCATCCCGGGGAGGCCGAGGTGCTGGCCGTCCTCCGGGGAGAAGATGCGCGCGACGCCGCGGGAGTGCAGCAGGTCGATCTCGCGCGGCACGATCACGCCGCCGCCCCCGCCGTAGACCTTGACGTGCCCCGCCCCGCGCTCGCGCAGCAGCTCGACGAGGTAGGTGAAGTACTCGACGTGCCCGCCCTGGTAGGAGCTGATGGCGACGCCCTGCGCGTCCTCCTGGATCGCGGCCGCCACCACCTCGTCCACCGAGCGGTTGTGCCCGAGGTGCACGACCTCCGCGCCCTGGCGCTGCAGGATCCGCCGCATGATGTTGATGGCGGCGTCGTGCCCGTCGAACAGGCTCGCCGCGGTGACGAACCGGACGGGATGGGTCGGCACGTGCAGCTCTGCCACGGCGGGCTCCTCTCGACGAGAAATTTAGTATGACATCCTACTATCGGATGCGGAAGGACACGCGGGGTGACCGGCGTCTCGGGTGTTCGCGCCGTCGCCCTGCTCGGGTCGGGTCCTGTTCTCGCCCCTGGTGGGCGGCGGGGCCGCGGTCCTCCTGGGGCCGTGCGGGGCCGGGAGTGACGTGCCGGTCGGGCTGAGGACCGCCGGCCGCAGATCGGCGGCGGCGGGGGCGGTCGGGTCGCGGTCGGTGCGTCCCCGGGAGTGGCTCGCCGCCCCGTGCCGGCTGCTCGTCTGCCGTCTGCGCTCCGCCCGTCCGTCC
>JAPLAT010000081.1 GCA_026393175.1 Pseudonocardiales bacterium | reverse complement strand
CCCTTCGCCGCCCGGATGAGCGCGCACGCCGCCGCCGCGGCCGCGGAGACCGGCGTGCCGCTGCTGGCGCTGCGCCGGCCGGGCTGGCCGCCCGAGCCCGGCTGGGTCCTCGTCGACTCCCTGGCTGCGGCCGCCGCCCGGCTGCCCGGGCTGGGCGAGCGGGTGCTGCTCACCACCGGCCGCGGCGGGCTCGCCGCCTTCGCGGGGTCGGACCGGTGGTTCCTGCTGCGCTCGGTCGACCCGCCGTCCCCGCCCGCGCCGCGCCGCCTGGAGGTCGTGCTCGACCGCGGCCCGTTCACCCTCGACGGCGAGCGGGCACTGCTGCGCGCGCACCGGATCGACGTGCTCGTCACGAAGGACAGCGGCGGGCCGGCCCCCAAGCTCGCCGCGGCGCGGGCCGAGGGCGTCGCGGTCGTCGTCGTGTGCCGGCCCCCGCCGGTGGGCGGTGTGGCCTCGGTCGGGGCCGTGGAGGCGGCGCTGCGCTGGGTCCGGGATACGGTCGCGGGGTGCGCACCCTCCTCGTGATCGGCATCGGGGCGGGCGACCCCGAGCACCTGACGCTGGCCGCGGTCACGGCGATGAACCGGGTGGACGTGTTCTTCACCATCGACAAGGGCGAGCGGAAGTCCGACCTGGCCGGGCTGCGCGCCGAGCTGCTGGCCCGCCACGTCACCCGGCCGCACCGCGTCGTGGTGGCGCCCGACCCGCCCCGCGACCGGGCGGCGGAGGCCTACGCCGAGGCGGTGGTGGACTGGCAGTCCCGCCGCGAGCAGGTCTACGCCGAGATGATCGACACCGAGCTGGGCGACGGCGCGGTCGGGGGCTTCCTGGTCTGGGGCGACCCGGCGCTCTACGACGGCACGCTGCGCATCCTGGACCGGATCGTCGCCCGCGCGCCGGGGGAGTACGAGGTGGTGTCGATCCCGGGGATCAGCAGCGTGCAGGTGCTCGCGGCCCGGCACCGGCTCATCCTCAACCGGGTCGGCTCGCCGGTGCTCGTCACCACCGGGCGGCGGCTGGCGGCCGAGGGCATGCCGTCCGGCGTCGACGACGTCGTGGTGATGCTCGACTCCGGCAACGCGTTCGCGGACCTGCCCGACACCGACCTGGACCTGTACTGGGGGGCCTACCTCGGCACGCCCGACGAGGTGTTGCGCCACGGCGACCTGCAGGCGGTGAAGGACGACGTGCGCCGCGTCTGGGCCGAGCACCGCGCGCGCAAGGGCTGGATCATGGACACCTACCTGCTGCGCCGCCGCACCGGCACCTGACGGCGCGCGCCGAACGGCGCGCCGTTGCGGCCGCGGGGGGCTAGGCTGGACCGACGGGCCGAGCCATGCGCCCTCCCACTCCACCGCACCCGCTCCGTCGCCGTCCGCGACGCCCGGTGCCGTCGACGAGGACCGGTGCGCATGGACGTGCTCGACAGCTGTTCCGGGCCCTCGGTGGGCCCCGAGGTCCGCAGACTCGGCTCCGGGGTCGCGGTGGTCGCGGTCCGCGGCGAGGTCGACGCCCCCGAGGCCGCGCTGCTGGAGGGCGCCGTGGCCGACGCGTGCGCGGCGGCCGCCGACCTCGTGGTCGTGGACCTGTCCGGGGTCAGCAACTTCAGCTCCCGCGGGCTCGCCGCCCTGGTGATCGCGCACGACGTCGTCACCCGGCACGGCGTCACGCTCGCCATCGCGACGGGCGAGGGCAACCGGCGGGTGCGGCGGCCGCTGGAGATCACCGGGCTGGACACCGTGCTGCCGGTGTTCGCCACGGTCGGCGAGGCGCTCGCGTTCCCGGTGGGCGGCGGCTGACCGACCCCGGGGCCCGGGTCAGGCGGGCTGCTCGCGCGGCCCGAACGCGGTGAGGAAGCGGTCGCGGAAGTCCTCCATCGGCTGCACCGGCGCCCCGGGGGAGGGGCGCAGGCCGGTCTCCCAGCCCCACCCGGCGATCCGGTCCAGCACGGCGGGGTCGCGCGTGACGACGCTGATCGGGACGTCGCGGGTGGCGCCCTCGCCGGTGACGACGGGCAGCGGCTGGTGGTCCCCGAGCACCAGGAGCACCAGGTCGTCGTCGCCGCGGGCCTCGACCCAGGAGACCAGGCTCGCCAGCGAGTAGCCGATCGCCCGGCCGTACGCGGCGCGGACGGCGTCGGTGCCGCGGGTCCACACCTCGTCGGGGTCACCCGCCGGGGCGAGCGGGCCGTAGACGGCGCCGTCGCCGATCGCGGCCCAGTCCAGCACCGGCGGCACGAAGCCCCACGGCGCGTGGCTGGACACCAGCGCGAGCTCGGCCATGAGCGGCGCGTCCCCGTCGCGGGCGAGCCGGTCGAACGCGGAGAGGGTGTACTGGTCGGGCACGGTCGCCCAGCCCAGGTCGGGGCCGCGGTAGGCCAGCGCGGCGTGGTCGATCACCCGGTCGTAGCCGTAGAACGCGGCCTCCGGCCAGGCCCCGGTCGTGCCGGGCATCACGGCCACCGTCTCCCACCCGGCCGCGCCGAACGCGCTGGTCAGCGTGCGGCGGTCGCTGCCGGTGAGGATGCGGTAGCGCTGCTGGTCGTCCACCCGCAGCCCGGACAGGAACGTGGAGTGCGCGAGCCAGCTGTTCCCGCCGGCCACCGGCGCGGTGAGGAAGCCGCTGCGCGAGCCGTACCCGGCCGCGTCCAGGCGGCGGGTGCCGTCGGCGAGCACGGCCTGCACCCCGGCGAACTCCGGGTCCTGCACCGCGTCGCGCCCGTAGCTCTCCACGAACGCGATCACGACGTCCTTGCCGCGCAGCGCGGTGAGCAACTCCGCGCCCGGGGTGTCCGCGAAGGGGTCCACCTCCAGCCGGGCGGCGAACTCGCCGGCGTCGCGCAGGCTCGCCGGGACGCCGACGGCCGTGCCCGCGGCCAGCACCGACGCCCCCGCGGTCGCGACCGGCACCCCGGGCACGAGCTGCGCCCCGGCCAGCGCGCACGCCAGCCACACCGGGGTGAGCGCGGCGACCGCGCGCAGCGCGGCGGTGCGGTGCCCGGCCACGACGCGCCCGAGCCGGAGCGCGGCCAGCGCGGTGCCGACGGGCAGGGCGAGGGCCAGCAGCGCGGCGGCCACGGCCAGCGCGGTCGCCGCCCCCGGCCCCAGCGAGCCGGCGAGGAACCGCTGCGCGTCGGCGAGCAGCACGGCGTCGACGACCGGGTCGAAGGGCCGGTCGAGGACGGCGCGGAATCCCAGGTCCAGCAGCGCCAGCACGGCGAGCACCCCAAGCAGGGCGCCCAGCACGAGCGCCGTGACCCGGCGCGGGCGGGCCGGCAGCAGCACCAGCAGGACGACGCCGGCCAGCGCATCGACCGGCAGCCGCAGCAGCGCCGCGGGGGTGGGCGCGGCGCCGGGCAGCACCAGCGCGACCAGCACGAGCGCCGCGGCGGCCGCCGTGAGCACCCGCCCGACGTGCCGGCCGCGGCCTGCCCGTGCCTCGGGCGGGCCGCTCACCGCCGCAGGCCGGACGGGCGGGGATCCGCCGCGGGCGGGCGGGGGTGGGGGATCCGCACCGGCGGCGCCTCCGGCCGGGGGACTGGGCGGGCGGTGCGCCACAGCAGGACGACGTCGCGGGCGAAGGACCAGGTCAGCAGGCCGAGCGCGGTGCCGACCAGCGCCGCCGCGGCCACCTGCGGCAGCAGCCCGGAGGCCGCCACCACCAGCACGACGCCCTGCAGCGCGGCCACCGTCTTCGCCGACAGCCGGGCGGGCAGCGCGCCGCGCAGCCACGGCGTCGCGACGGCCGCGGCGACGAACGCGTAGCGCATCAGCCCGATGGCCAGCACCCACGGCCCGAGCGCGACGGCGACGTGCGCGCTGAGCACGAGCAGCAGGACGGCGTCGGTCTCCATGTCGAACCGGGCACCGAGCGCCGTGCTCGTGCCGGTGCGCCGGGCCACCCGCCCGTCGACGGCGTCGAGCAGCAGCGCCACCGACGCGAGGCCGACGAGCAGCGCGGTGGCCCGGGGGTCCAGCCCGTCGCCGAGCAGCACCCCGGCGAGCAGGCCCTCGGCGACCAGCGCCGCCACGCACGCGACGAGCAGCGCCCGGGCGAGCGTGACCAGCCCGGCGGGCCCGAGGGTGGCGGCCCCGGACCGGCGCACGACCTGGCGCAGGGCGAGCCCGCCGCCCGCGGCGCAGGCCAGCCCGGCCGACCAGCCGACGGGGCCCAGCCCGGCGGCGACGCCCACCGTCCCGAGGGCGGCGAGCTGCCCGGCGGCCGCGGCGGACAGCTGCCGGCCGGCGGGCCACCGGGATAGGCTCGACATCGACGACTCCATATGTGGGTGCACGGCCGCGGTACCCGCCCGGTTCACGGCGGGAGGCACGATGGGCGAGCGCGCGTTCTGGGTCAGCGCTCCGGGTGAGGGCGAGATCCGCCCGACCACGCTACCGGCTCCGGGGCCGGACGACGTCGTCGTCCGCACGCTGTACTCCGGGGTCAGCCGCGGCACCGAGACGCTGGTGTTCCGCGGCGGCGTGCCGGCGAGCCAGCACACCGCGATGCGGGCGCCGTTCCAGGACGGCGACTTCCCGGCCCCGGTCAAGTACGGCTACCTCGCCGTCGGCGTCGTCGAGCACGGGCCCGCCGCGCTGCGCGGGCGCGCGGTGTTCTGCCTGCACCCGCACCAGACGCGGTTCGTCGTGCCCGCGGCGGCCGTCACCCCGCTGCCCGCCGACGTGCCGCCCGCCCGCGCCGTGCTCGCCGGCACCGTCGAGACCGCGGTGAACGCGCTGTGGGACGCGGCGCCCCTGGTCGGCGACCGGATCGCGGTCGTCGGCGGGGGGATGGTGGGCGCGTCGGTGGCGGCGCTGCTCGCCGGGTTCCCCGGGGTGCGGGTCCAGCTCGTCGACGTCGACCCCGACCGCGCCGCGACGGCCGCCGCGCTCGGCGTCGGGTTCGCGACACCGCAGGACGCGGCGGGGGACTGCGACCTCGTCGTGCACGCCAGCGCCACCGACGCCGGGCTGGCCCGGTCCCTGGAGCTGCTCGGCGACGAGGGCGAGGTCGTCGAGCTCAGCTGGTACGGCGACCGGGCCGTCCGCGTGCCGCTGGGCGAGGCCTTCCACTCGCGCCGGCTGACCGTCCGCGCGAGCCAGGTCGGCCGCGTCGCCCCGGCCCGGCGGGGCCGCCGCGACTACTCCGACCGGATGGCGTTGGCGCTGCGCCTGCTGGCCGACCCGCGCTTCGACGCGCTGGTCACGGCCGAGTGCCCGTTCGACGGGCTGCCCGCGCTGCTGCCGCGGCTGGAGAGCGGTGAACTCCGCGCGCTCTGCGTGCGTGTCACCTACGAGTAGGTGTCCGTCGAAGGGTGGGTCCGTGTTCAGCATCACCGTCCGTGACCACGTCATGGTCGCGCACAGCTTCCGCGGGGAGGTGTTCGGGCCCGCGCAGCGGCTGCACGGCGCCACGTTCGTCGTCGACGCGACGTTCCGCCGTGCCGACCTCGACGCCGACGGCATCGTGGTGGACATCGGGCTGGCCACGCAGCAGCTGGGCGCGGTCCTGGCGGACCTGAACTACCGCAACCTCGACGAGGTCCTCCCCGGCGTCAACACGACCACCGAGTTCCTCGCGAAGCTCGTCGCCGACCGGCTCGCCGACGCCGTGCACGCCGGGGCGCTCGGCGAGGGCGCGCGCGGGCTGGCCGGGATCACGGTCTCCCTGCACGAGTCGCACGTCGCCTGGGCGAGCTACGAGCGGGACCTGTGAGGGGGCCGACCGCCGCGGTGCCGCGCACCGTCCACCTCGTCCTGCCCGCCGGTGTGGACGACCCGGCCGCGCCGAGCGGGGGCAACGCCTACGACCGGCGGATCCGCGCCGGCCTGCCCGTGGCCGGCTGGGCCGTCGAAGAGGTCGGGGTGGCGGGCGACTGGCCGCGGCCCGACGCCGCGGCGCGCACCGCGCTGGACCGGGCGCTCGCGGTGCTGCCCGACGGCGCGGTCGTGCTCGTGGACGGGCTGGTGGCCTGCGGGGTGCCGGACGTCGTCGTCCCGCACGCCCGGCGGCTCGCCCTGGTCGTGCTCGTGCACCTGCCGCTGGGCGACGAGTCCGGCGGGGGCGACCTCACCCGCGGCGAGGGGACGGTGCTGCGCGCCGCGACCGCCGTCGTCGCGACGAGCCCCTGGACGGCCCTGCGGGTCGCGTCGGTGCACGGCGTCCCCGCCGCGCGCGTGCACGTGGCGCCGCCCGGGGTCGACCCGGCGCCGGTCGCCGCCGGCACCGACGGGGCGGGCCGGCTGCTGTGCGTCGGCGCGGTGACCCCCACGAAGGGCCACGACGTGCTGGTGGAGGCGCTGGCCGGGCTCGCGTCCCTGACCTGGACCTGCGACGTCGTCGGCCCGCTCGCCCGCGACCCCGCGTTCGTGGCGCGGCTGCGGGAGGCGGTCGCGCACCACGGCCTCACCGGGCGGGTCCGCCTCGCCGGCCCGCTCGCCGGGGAGGCGCTGGCCGGCGTCTTCGCCGCCGCCGACCTGCTCGTGCTGCCCTCGCGCACCGAGGCCTACGGCATGGTGCTCACCGAGGCGCTGGCCCGGGGCGTGCCCGTGGTCGCCACCGCCACCGGCGGGGTCCCCGAGACCCTGGACGGGGACGGCCCGCTGCCCGGCGTCCTCGTGCCGCCCGGTGACGCGGCCACCCTCGGCGCGGTCCTGCGCCGGTGGCTCGCCGACCCGGCCCTGCGCGACGAACTGCGCGCCGCCGCCGGGCACCGCCGCCCCCTGCTGACCGGGTGGGAGGTGACCACCCGATGTCTGACGACCGCCCTGGACGCCGCCCTGGCGACGACCCCGCAGGCCGTGCTGCCGAGCGCCGCGCCTGGGACGCCCGCCTGAGCGAGCCCGGCTCCCCGGTCTGCACCCCGGACTGGCTCGCCCTGCGCGAGCCCGCCGACGCCGCCGCGCGCGACCCCGAGCTCGTCGAGCTGCTGCGCGCGCACCTGCGCACCGTGGGTCCCGGGCCGCTCGTCGTCCGCGACCTGGGCTGCGGGACCGGGTCGATGGGCCGCTGGCTCGCGCCGCAGCTCGCCGGGCCGCAGGAGTGGTACCTGCACGACCGGGACCCCGTGCTGCTCGAGCGTGCCGCCACCCGGCTGCCCGGCACGGCCGCCGACGGCAGCCCCGTCACCGCCCGGACGGCGCCGGGCGACCTCACCGCGCTGCGCGCCGCCGACCTCGCCGGCACCACGCTGGTCACCGCGTCCGCGCTGCTGGACCTGCTCAGCCGCGACGAGGTCGATGCGCTCGCCGAGGCGTGCCTGGGTGCCGGGTGCGCCGTGCTGCTGACGCTGTCGGTGGCCGGCGTCGTCGTGCTCGACCCGCCCGACGAGCTGGACCGGGCGTTCGGCGCCGCGTTCGACGCCCACCAGCAGCGCCTGGTGGACGGGCGGCCGCTGCTCGGTCCGGACTCCGGCCCCTACGCGCTCGTCGCGTTCGGCACCCGCGGCGCGGCCGTGCAGTGCCGGCCCAGCCCGTGGCGGCTCGGGTCGCGCGAGGGGGCGCTGACCGAGGAGTGGATGCGCGGCTGGATCGCGGCGGCCTGCGAGCAGGAGCCGGACCTCGCCGCGCACGCGGCGGACTACCTGCGCCGCCGGCTCGCCGTCGCGGCGGCGGGCGGGCTGCACGTGGTGGTCGGGCACGTCGACGTGCTCGCGCTGCCCGGGGACGCGCGGTGACCGCCGCGGTCGGCGCCGCGCCGGGTCGGGTGCGGCCGGTGCGCCCCTCGCCGGCGCTGGACGCGGACGCCCTGCGCCGCTGGTGGCCGCGCCTGCAGGTGCTCGCCGGCGTGGCGGTGCTCGTCGTGCTGGTGGCCCGGGTCGGGGCGGGCGCCCTGGTCGAGGGCCTGCGCGCTGTCGACGCCGCGGCCGTGCTGGCCGCGCTGGCGATCGGGCTGGTCACCACGCTGCTCAGCGCCGGGCGGTGGGTGCTGGTGGCCCGCGGGCTGGGCGTGCCGCTGCGGCCCGGCCGGGCCGTCGCCGACACCTACCGCGCCCAGTTCCTCAACTCCGTGCTGCCCGCGGGCGTGCTCGGCGACGTCGACCGGGCGGTCAGCCACGGGCTGGCCGACGGCGGGCCGGCCGCGCGCGCCGTCGTGCTGGAGCGGGTCGCCGGGCAGACCGTCGTCGTCGGGGTCGGCGTCACCGCGCTGGCCGCGTCCGGGGCCGCGGCGGCCGGGCTGCTCGTCGGGCCGGTCCCCGCCGCCGTCGCCGCCGGTGCGGCCGTGGCGGGCGCGGTGCTGGC
>JAPLAT010000612.1 GCA_026393175.1 Pseudonocardiales bacterium | reverse complement strand
CCGCACCCCGGGCTGCTAGGGCGTGTCCGATCCATGCCGAGGGCCAGCCGGGGATCCACCGGACGCGCCCTAACGCACCCCGAGGTCCAGCTCGCCCGCGATCCGCCGCTGCACCGCGGCCACCGCCCGGAACGCCTCGCGCAGCGACGCCCGGGTGACGGCCGAGAGGTCGCGCGGTCGCACCAGGTCGTCGGGCACGTCGCCGGCCCGCAGCTGCTCGACCTGGTGGGCCAGCCGCAGCTGCAGCACGAGGTGGAACGCCTCCTCCAGGGTCGCGGCCGTCGCGGCGTCCAGCACGCCGGCCGCGGCCGCGGCGCGCAGCCGGGCCGGGGTGGACGCGCTCGTCACCCCGGCCGTCATGCCCGCCCAGCGCGCGAGGTCGACGATCGGCACCAGCCCGCCGCTCTTGAGGTCCAGCCGCCCGCGCCTGCTCCCGCTGTGCTCGACGACGAAGTCGCGCAGGAACCCGGTCGGCGGCCGGTGGGCCAGCGCGTAGCGGCCGAGCAGGCGCAGCAGGTCGGGGTGGCGGCGGGCGTGGCGGAACACGTCGGGGACCGAGCCCGCGCCCGCCCACCCCGAGGCCCGGACGCCCCAGACCGGCCGCGCGTCCACCGCGAGCGAGACGAGGATCGGCGCCCGCTCCTGCGTCGGGTCGCGCAACCAGCCGCGGGCCGCCTCGGCCCAGGCCTCGTACGACCGGGCGAACAGCGGGTTGGTCGCGACGGCGCCGTGGGCGTCGGCGCGGAACCCGGCGGCGGCGAGCCCGGCCAGCACCCGCTCGGCCAGCGCGCGGGAGTGCGCGGCCGCGGCGGCGTCCCGCTCGGGCCCGACCCACACCAGCGCGCTGTCGACGTCGGAGGACGGCATCGCCTCGCGGCGGGCCAGGCTGCCCAGCGCGAGCCAGGTCAGCGGCCGGGGCGGCGGGCCCAGCTCGGCCACGGCGAGGTCGACGAGCCGCCGCGTCAGCGCGTCGACGACGACGGCCGTGATGCCGGCGACGTCCGCCGCCGCGACGCGCGCGTCGTGCAGGCCGATGATCGTGGGGGTCAGCTCCCCCGCCGCGGCGACGACCTCGTCCACCGTCGCGGCCCGCGCGATCCGGGCGCGCAGCCCGAAGCTGCTGCGCGTGGTGGCCGCGACGACGTCGAGGTCCTCCAGCACGCCCAGCAACCGGCCGGTCGGGTCCAGCACGGGGACGTGCCGGACGCCGCGGTCGAGCATGTCGAGCAGCACCTCGCCGCCGAGGCGGTCGGCGGCGGCCGTCCAGGCGGGGGCGGTCATCGCCGAGGAGACCGGTGCCGCGGTGTCGGTGCCCGCGGCGACGACGGCGCGCAGGTCGCGGTCGGTGAGGATGCCGACGCGCCCGTCGTCGAGGGGGACGACCACGGCCGACGCGCCGCACGCCGTCATGCGCTGCGCCGCCTCGCGGATCGTGGTCGCCGGGGTCGCCGTGCAGAGCGGGGCGCGCAGCAGTTCCCCCGCGGGCCGCCGGGCGGGCTCCGGGCCGCCCTCGCCGAGCAGCGTCGGCGCGAGCAGCGAGCGGGCGACGTAGCGCAGCCCCGCCGGGCGGCCGAGCAGGTCGCGCACGGCGTCGGCGGGCAGGCGCAGGCAGGTGGTGGCGCCGCGGGCCACGGCGGAGAACCCGAGCGGCAGCCCGGCCAGCATCGCCGCGTGCCCGAACAGCTCGCCCGGACCCAGCAGGTCCAGCACCCGGCCGCCGTGCACGAGCTCCACGGCCCCGGCCCGGACCATGCGGACGTGCGCGGGCGGCCCGAGCCCCTCGGCGAGGATCGTGGTGCCCGAGCGGTGCTCCTCGGGCTCCGCGACGGCCGCGAGTGCCGCGAGCTCGTCGGGGTCCAGCGCGTCGAAGGGCGGGTGGGCACCGAGGAACTCCGCCGCGTCGCCCGTCGGTGCCGTCGTCACGCGCCCCCGCCCGTCATGATCACCAGGAGTGGGACAGGAGCGCCACCCACGGCCATCATGTCCCGATCTCCGCGATCATCCTCGCCGGCCCGGCCCCGGTGGTGCGCCGGTGTGAGCAGAGCCGCTCTGCTGACCGCGGCGCATCACGCGCGGCCCGACCGGGCGGCGTGGTGGGCGTCGTGCAGCAGCAGGAACGCGCCCTGCAGCACGATCGCCGCGGCCGCCCCGGCCGCGGCGGGCCGTCCCCGCCACAGCGCCGCCCCGCCCAGGACGTACCCCGCGTCGAGCGCCACGTTGACCAGCAGGACCCGGCGCAACGTCCGCGACTCGGCCGCCACCACGTCCCGGGCGTACGGGTCGGGCACCCGCCCCATCCGCCGGGACTTCAGCCGCTGCGCGACCACGACGATGGCCAGGTCGACCGCGCCCCACCCGGCGTTCTGCAGCCCGAACGCCGTGGCCCGCGGCCCGCGCCGGGCGGCCGCGAGGGCCAGCCCGGCCAGGACGCTCGCCGCGCCCCACACCGTGGTGGAGCGGGCGAGCGCGTCCTGGCGGGCCCACGGGTCGGGTGCGCGGTCGGGCCCCGCGCGGTCAGGCCCGGTGCGGTCAGGCACGGAGGAGGTCCGCGGCCTTCTCACCCACCATCATGCAGGTGATGTTGGGGTTGATCGCCGGCAGGAACGGCAGGATCGACGCGTCCGCCACCCGCAGCCCGGCCACGCCGCGCACCCGCAACTGCGGGTCGACGACGGCCGTCGGGTCGGAGTCCGGCCCCATCTTCGCCGTGCAGGCCGGGTGGTAGACCGTGTTGTGGGTCCGGGTGATGTAGTCGACGAGGTCGGCGTCGGTGACGGCGTCCGGCCCCGGCGTCAGCTCCCGGGCGATCCACTCCTTCAGCGAGGGCTGCTCGGCGATCCGCCGGGCGAGCTTCACCCCGTGCAGCATGACGGCCATGTCGTGGCCCTCGGGGTCGGTGAAGTAGCGGGGGTCGACCCGCGCCCGGTCCCGGAAGTCCCGCGAGCGCAGCCGGACCGTGCCCCGCGACCGGCCCCGCGTCACGTTCGGGGTGAGGCAGAACCCGTTGTCGGTGGTCGGGTAGCCCCAGCGCACCGTGTTGAGGTCGAAGGGCACCGAGCCGTAGTGCATCATCAGGTCCGGCCGGTCCAGGCCGTCGCGGGTGCGGGCGAACAGCCCGATCTCCCACCACTGCGTTGAGCGGGTGACCATCGGCCGCGCAGCCTCCCACATCACCAGCCCCTCGACGTGGTCGTCGAGGTTCTCCCCGACCCCCGGCGCGTCCACCAGCACGTCGATCCCGAACTCGCGCAGGTGCTCGGCCGGGCCGATGCCGGAGAGCATGAGCAGCTTCGGGGTGTCGATCGCGCCCGCCGAGAGGATCACCTCGCGCCGGGCCGTGACGGTGCGCCGCCCCGGGCCGATGCCCTGCTGGTACTCCACGCCCGTGGCCTGCCTGCCGTCGAAGAGGACCTTCGACGCCCACGCCCCGGTGATCACCGTGAGGTTGGGCCGGGTGTCCAGGATCGGGTGCAGGTAGCTCACCGACGCCGACGCGCGCGTGCCGTCGGGGAAGGAGTTGATCTGGAAGAACCCGGCGCCGTCGGTGACGGTGGTGCCCTCGTTGAACCGGACCGTCGGCATCCCGACGGCGGCCGCGGCCTCCAGCACGGCGACCCCGCACGGGTCGTCGGGCGGGATCTGCATGAGGTTGACGGGCCCGGAGCGCCCGTGTCCCTCCCACTCGCCGTCGTTGGTCTCCAGGCGGGCGATGAGCGGCCAGCACTCCTCGGCCGACCAGCCGTCGCACCCGTTCGCGGCCCACTCGTCGAGGTCCTCGCGCGGGGTCCAGAACGCGATGCACGAGTTGTGCGACGAGCAACCGCCCAGCACCTTCGCCCGGGCGTGCCGGAGGAAGGAGTTGCCGTTCTCCTGCGGCTCGACGAGGTAGTCCCAGTCGTAGCCGGAGTCGAGCAGCCCCATCCAGTCGGTGAGCCGCAGGATCGCCGGGTCGCCGACGTCGGACGGGCCCGCCTCCAGCAGGGCGACGGTCACGCCGGGGTCCTCGGACAGCCGGGCCGCCAGCGCGCAGCCCGACGACCCTCCCCCGACGACGACGTAGTCGAACGGGCCGGTCATGTGCGCCTCCGGCGCTCGTGGGTGGCGGGGAGTGTTCTCGCACTCCTCCGCACGCACGGGTGGCGGAGCGGCGTCACGGGGCCTCCTCCAGGTTCTTCGCCATGTGCTCGGGCAGCGTGCCTGCCTGGTGCCGGCCGCGCGCCAGGTACCAGGCCAGCCCGATCAGGATGACGGCCCCGATGAAGATCGGCGCGATGAAGCTGAGCACGCCGGCGCCGTAGACGTCCTCGCGCGGCCAGGCGAGGTTGATCGCCATCGCGGCGCCCCAGACGACGGCGAGCACGTTCACCGGCAGGCCCCAGCGGCCGAGCGAGAAGTAGCCGTCGGTGCCCGCGTTCGGGCCGGGCCACTCCCCCTTCAGGCGCTTGCGCAGCATCGGCACCGTCACCAGCAGGTACGCGATGTAGATCATGATGATCGCGACGCTGGTGACCGCCGTGAAGATCTGCGGGCTGCCGACGTTCACCAGGAGGATGAGCAGCGACGCGACGCCGATGAGCACCGCGGGCACCACCGGCGTCTTGCGCTTCGGGTCGATGCGCGCGAGCCGGGCCCCGGCGGGCAGGGCGTTGTCGCGGGCCATCGCGAACATCAGCCGGATCGCCGCGGTGTGCACGGCCAGCGCGCACACGGTGACCGCGATGACGACGCTGATCAGCAGCGCGACGCCGAGCGGGCCGCCGAGCACCGCCAGCACGATGAACTGCAGGCCGCCGACCTGCCCGATCTCCGGCGCGGTCAGGTCGGGGGCGGCGAGTATCGCGAACAGCAGGATCAGGCCGCCGATGACGAACGAGGCGATGACGGCGCGCAGGATCGCGCTGGGCGCGGTGCGCCGCGGGTCGACGGTCTCCTCGCCCAGGGAGCTGGCGGTGTCGAAGCCGTACATGACGTACGCGCTGGCCAGCGCGGCGACGAGGAACGCCCCGAAGTAGCCGAGGTCGGTGCCCGCCCCGAGACCCTGGGTGTCGAACAGCACCGTCGGCGGGTTGACGATGTTCACCGCGAGCAGCACGACGAGCAGCACGGCCGCGATGAGCTCGATGAACACCCCGGCGCTGTTGATCCGCGCCATGAGCTTGACGCCCAGTGCGTTGACGACGGTGGTGAACGCGATGAGGACCGCGCCCCAGATGACGGCGGAGACGGCGTAGTCGGTGGCCCCGGTGCCGTCGCCGACGAGCTGGAAGCCGCTCCAGATCAGCGGCAGCGTGCCCTGGTAGGCGAGCACGACCGCGGTCAGCGTGACGACCGACGCGGTGAACATCATCCAGCCGGCCAGCCACGCGGTGGTGGGGCTCGCGAGCCGCTTGGACCAGTTGTAGACCGACCCGGCCACCGGGTAGCGCCCGGCCAGCTCGGCGAAGCACAGCGCGACCATGATCTGGCCGGCGAACACCAGCGGCCAGCTCCACCAGTAGGCGGGCCCGCCGAACGCGTAGCCGAAGTAGAAGAGCTGGAACGTGCCGGTGAGGATCGAGATGTAGCTGATCCCCGCCGCGAAGCTGGCGAACTTGCCGATGCTGCGGTCCAGCGACTGGGTGTAGCCGAAATCGGCCATCCCGTCGTCGGATGTCCGGTCCTCCGTCGTGCTCATGACTCCACCTCCACTTGTGAGTCCCCCGAGAACCACCGCATCGGCGCCGGCGCGGTGTTGTGCCAGATGTGCTTGTGCTCCTGGTACTCGGCCAGTCCCGTCGGGCCCAGCTCGCGTCCGTTGCCCGAACGCTTCATCCCGCCCCACTCCGCCCCGGGGACGTAGGGGTGGTAATCGTTGATCCACACCGTGCCGTGGCGCAGCGCCGCGGCGACGCGGTGCGCGCGGCCCATGTCCTGCGTCCAGACGGCGCCGGCGAGGCCGTACTCGGTGTCGTTGCCCAGCGCGATCGCCTCGGCCTCGGTCGTGAACCGCTCCACGGTGAGGATCGGCCCGAACGTCTCCTCGCGGATCACCCGCATGTCCCGGGTGACGTCGGCGAGCACCGTCGGGCGGTAGAAGAAGCCCTTCTGCAGCTCGGGCTCGTCGGGCCGGCGCCCGCCGGCGACGCGCCGCGCCCCGTCGGCCAGGGCGTCGGCCACGAACGCCTCGATCTTCGCCCGGTGGGCCGCGGACACGAGCGGGCCCGACTCGCTCGCCGGGTCCGTGCCGCTGCCCAGCCGGATCAGGTCCGCGCGCCTGCCGACCTCGGCGACGAGGTCGTCGTGCAGCGCGTCCTCGACGATCAGCCGCGCCCCGGCCGAGCAGACCTGCCCCGCGTGCAGGAACACCGCGGTCAGCGCGAAGTCGACGGCGGTGTCGAAGTCGGTGTCGGCGAAGACGATGTTCGGGTTCTTCCCGCCCAGCTCGACGGCCGTCCGCTTCACCGTCGCCGCGGCCGCCCGCATGATCGACTGCCCGGTGGCGAGCCCGCCGGTGAAGCTGACCATGTCCACGTCCGGGTGCGACGTCAGCGGCGCCCCGACCGACGGGCCGTCGCCGAGCACGAGGTTGACCACGCCCGGGGGCACCCCGGCCTCCGCGCACAGCCGCACGAGCAGGCCCGACGACAGCGGCGTGACCTCGCTGGGCTTGACCACGCAGGTGTTGCCGGCCGCCAGGGCGGGGGCGAGCTTCCAGGACAGCTGCAGCAGCGGGTAGTTCCACGGCGTGACGAGCGCGCACACCCCGACCGGCTCGTGCACCACCCGGGAGAGCACGTGCGGCTGCCCGACGTCGACGACCCGCCCGGCGTCCTCGTTCGCGATGTCGGCGTAGTAGCGGAACACGGCCGTCACGTCGTCGACGTCGATGCGGCTCTCGACGAGGGTCTTGCCGGTGTCGCGGGTCTCGACGCGGGCGATCTCCTCCTTGTCCCGCACCAGGAGGTCGGCGACGCGGCGCAGCAGGGCGGCCCGCTCCGCGACCGGGGTGGTGCGCCACGGCCCCTCGTCGAAGGCGCGCCGGGCGGCGGCCACGGCGCGCTCGACGTCGTCGGGTCCGGCCTGGCCGATCGTCGCGGCGACGCTGCCGTCGAAGGGGTCGATGACGTCGGCCGTTCCGCCGGAGCCGGGCGTCCACTGTCCGTCGATGTACTGCACGCGCAGATCGTCCTCACCAGGCGCAGCACGTCAAGCACTTCCGTGCTACAAGTTTCGCCATGAGCAACAGCACTGCTCGGGACGGCGGCGTCCAGTCGGTCGATCGGGCGATCAGCGTGCTGGAGATCCTGGCGCGCCGGGGCGAGGCCGGCGTGAGCGAGGTGGCCGCGGAGATCGAGGTCCACAAGTCGACGGCGTTCCGGCTGCTCGGCGCACTGGAGGGGCGCGGGCTCGTGGAGCAGGCGACGGACCGCGGCAAGTACCGCCTGGGGTTCGGGCTGATCCCGCTCGCCGGGGCCGTCGCGGACCGGTTGGACGTGACCCGGCAGGGCCGCCCGGTGTGCGAGCGGATGGCCGAGGAGATGGGCGAGACGATCAACGTGGCCGTGCTGCAGGAGCGGTGGGCGGTCAACGTCGACCAGGCCCGCGGTCCGTCCACGGTGTCCACGCACAACTGGATCGGCCGGCTCACGCCACTGCACTGCACCTCCAGCGGGAAGGTGCTGCTGGCCCACCTGCCCCCGGACGACCGCGCGGGCCTGCTCACCGGGACCGAGCCGCTCACCCCGCACACCCTGTCCCCCACCGACCTCGACGCGGAGCTGGACCGCTGCCGCGCCGAGGGCTGGGCCCAGGCCGTCGAGGAGTACGAGATCGGGCTCAACGCCCTCGCCGCCCCGGTCCGCGACCGGGCGGGCGAGGTCGTCGCCGCGGTCTCCGTGAGCGGCCCGGCGTACCGCCTGGACGCGGCGCGGCGCGCCGACCTCGTCGCGCCCCTGGTCGCCGGGGCGGCGGAGATCTCGCACCGGATGGGCTGGTTCGGCCCCTGACCGGCGGTCGGTGCCGGCCCTACGCGCTGAACCGCGCCGCCCCGGGCCCGGCCAGGCGGCCGGGCGGGAGCGTGCGGCCGCAGACCGCGAGCAGGAGGTCGGCGCCGGTGCCGCGGACGGGGGCGCCCTCGCCGTGGCTCCAGTCCTGGTCGGTGGCCTCCAGCCGCACGCCGGTCAGGTCGGTGCCGAAGAACCGGACGCTGCGGGGCCGCATCCCGGCCAGCACGAGGCCGACCCGCCCGGGCGGCGGGGTCCGGTCGAGCCCAAGGGCGACGGTGACGTCCAGCCCGTGGATGACGTCGTGCGACAGCGCACCGACGGGGCCACCGCCCGGCGGGGCCCACGGGTGCTCGGCGTTGTCCCGCAGCGCTGCGACCAGGTCCGCCGGGGACAACCGGGCGGCGTCGGCGCGGGCGACGTGGTCGGCCATGCGGGCGAAGCTGCCCCGCGCCCGCACCATCGCCAGCAGGAACCCCGGCGTCGACAGCCGATAGGGCATCGTCGTGTGCGCGATCACCTCCCGCACCCGCCAGCCCGCGCACAGGCTGGGGCCGTCCCACTGCTCCGCGGTCAGCCCGGCCAGCAGGTCGGCCTGCTCCCGCCGCTCGGCGGCCGTCTCGGTCCTCGGGTCCATGCGGGTAGGACGACGGGACGCCGCGGATCTCATCGGAGCCGGTCGGCCACCCACCCGTGGAACGCCGCGATGTGGTGCTCGCTGGGCACGAGGACCCCGCCGTCACGGTAGGCGCGGCTGTGCATGCCCGGCTGGGTGCGCTCACAGGCCGCGAAGTCCTGCACGTTGACCCGGTGGAACAGCTCCACACTCGCGTCCACCTCCGTCACGCCCGGCGCGAACAGCCAGTCGCAGACGACCAGGGTGCGGTCGGCGGCGAGCGGGGTCATCCGGTGCAGGATCACGTGGTCGGGCACCAGGTTGAGGAACACCTGCGGCCGGACGGTGATCGCGTAGTAGCGCCGGTCCTGGTCCTCGGCGATCCCCGGCAGGCGCGGCGCGCCCGCCCGGCCGTCCACGGTGAAGCCCTGCGCGTCGTCGGCGAACGCGGCCCCATGCCCGACGTAGTACTGCGCGGCGTAGCCGTCGGCGAACTCCGGCAGCACCTCGGTGAGCTCGGGGTGGATCGTCGCGCAGTGGTAGCACTCCATGAAGTTCTCGACGACGAGCTTCCAGTTGGCCGCGACGTCGTACTCGACGCGGCGGCCCAGGTCCAGGTGCTCGACGTCGTACCGCTCGAGCGCCGCGACGTCGCCGAGCCGGGCGACGACCTCGCCGAGCACCTCGTCGTCGAACGAGGGCGGCCGGTCGGCCAGGCACACCCACACGTAACCCAGCCACTCCCGCAGGTGCACGGTGTGCAGCCCGTGCCGCTCGCGGCCGACCTCGGGCATGGCGGCGAGGTTCGGGGCGGCGACCAGCTCGCCGGTCAGGGCGTAGGTCCACGCGTGGTACGGGCACTGCAGCCGCCGCACCCGCCCCTCGGGCTCGACGCACATCCGCGCGCCGCGGTGCCGGCAGACGTTGAGGAACGCGCGCACCGCTCCGTCGCGGCCGCGGACGAGCAGCACCGACTCGCGGCCGACGGTGACCGTGCGGAACGCGCCGGGGTCGGCGAGGTCGGCGGCCCTGGCGACGCAGGTCCAGCTCCGCTCGAAGATCCGCTCCTGCTCGGCGGTGAAGACGGCCGGGTCGGTGTAGGCGGAGCCCGGGAGGGTGGGGATGAGGCCGGTCATGCGAACCGCGCCGGGTCGAACAGGGAGATCGGGTGCGGGGTCGTGCCGGTCGTCGCGAGGTCGGCGAGGATCTCCCCGATCACCGGCACGAACTTGAAGCCGTGCCCGGAGAACCCGCAGGCCACGGTGACGTTCCCGGCGCGGTGGACGACGAAGTGCTCGTCGGGCGTGGTCGTGTACATGCACGGCACGGCCCGGACGAGCGGGCCGGCGAGCGAGGGCAGCGTCCGCGCCACCCGCTCGCGCACCTCGGCGACCTCGGCGTCGGTGACGACCCGGTCCAGCGCGTCCGGGTCGGTGTCGCGGCCGCGCCGGAAGAACGCGACCTTGACCCCGCCGGCCGGGCCGTCGATCGCGGGGAGGCCGTAGATCTGCTGTCCGTGGGCGCCCTCGGCGACGTACACCGGGTGGTCGACGAACGGGGCGGCGCCGCCGGGCGGGGCGAACCAGAACTGCACCTGCCGCTCCACCCGCAGCGGCACGTCGACGAACCCCGGGGCCCAGGCACCGGGGCTGAGCACCAGGTGCCCCGCGGTGATCTCGCCGTCCGTGGTGCGCACGCGGACGCCGTCGGCGGTCTCGGTCCAGTCCAGGAGCCGGACGCCGAACCGCAGGTCGGCGCCGTCGCGGGCGGCCAGGTCGAGGTGCGCGGCGACGGCGGCCTCGGGCCGGACGAACCCCGCCCGGGACTCGAACAGCCCGTGCTCCCCCGGGGCGGGGTGGAACGTCGGGAACCGGCGCCGGACCTCCGCGGCGTCGAGCACCTCGTGCGGCAGGTCGTGCTCCCGCGCCGCGCGCAGGCTCCCGGCGAACGTCGCGCTGTCCGGCGGCCCGAGGTAGAGCCCGCCGGTGAGCGTCAGCAGGTCGGTGTCGGCCTCCTTCTGCGCCTGCTCCCACAGGTCGTAGGCGCGCAGCAGCAGCGGCACGTAGGTCGGGTCCTCGAAGTAGGACTGCCGGATCACCCGGGACCGGCCGTGGCTGGACCCCCGGTCGTGCGCCGGGCCGAACCGCTCGATGCCGGTGACGCGCACGCCGCGGGCGGCCAGGTGCCGCACCGCGGCGGAACCCATCCCGCCCAGGCCGACGACCAGCACCTCCGGTGCCCGTGCGCGCGCAGAAGTGCGGGGACCGGGCTGCGTACTCACGACCTCATCCTCTTTCCCTCGGGGTCGACCAGGGGCTCGGCGGCCACCACGGCGGGGAGCCGCTCGCCGAAGTACTCGACCTGCACGGCCGTCCCCGGCACGGCGGCGGCCGCGGGGAGCCAGGCGTAGGCGATCGAGGCGTCGATGGTGTAGCCGTACGCGGCGCTGGTGACGTACCCCGCGCACGCGCCCTCGTGGAACACCGGCTCGGAGCCCATGACCACCTGGCCCGGGTCGTCGAGCAGCAGCGGCACGAGCCGGCGGGCCGGCGCGCCGGTGGGGCGGGGGCGCACGGCGAAGCCCAGCCCGGCCTCGGCGGGGGTGTGCTCGGCGGTCATGTCGACCCCGGCCGAGCGGTAGCCCTTCTCCAGCCGCAGCGAGCCGAACGCGCTGCGCCCGGCCGCGATCAGGCCGTGCCGTCGCCCGGCCGCCCACAGGGTGTCCCACAGCCGCAGGCCGAGCTCGGCGGAGCAGTAGAGCTCCCAGCCGGCCTCGCCGACGTAGGACAGCCGCAGCGCGAGCACCGGCACCGCCCCGACCCGGATCCGCCGGGCCCGGAAGTAGCCGAACGACAGGTCGTCGGCGCAGGCGTCGGCGAGCACGTCCGGCGCCAGCGGCCCCCACAGCCCGAGACCGCAGGTGCCGCCGGTGACGTCGGTGAGCGCCACGTCCGGCCCGCCCGGGTCGACGAGCCGGCGCAGGGCGTCCAGGTCGAGCGGGCCGTTCGCGCCGACCCGGAACTCCGCGGGTCCGAGCCGGGCGACGGTGAGGTCGGACCTGATGCGGCCGTTCCGGTCGAGCAGCAGCGTGTAGACCAGGCGCCCGACCGCGACGTCCATGTCGCCGGACGTGGCGCGCTGGAGCAGGTCGAGCGCGCCCGGTCCGGTGACGTCCAGCCGCACCAGCGGGGTCATGTCGTAGAGCGCCGCGCGCTCGCGGGTGACGAGCGCCTCGGCGCCCGCGACCGGCGACCAGGACCGCGACGCCCACTCCCCGCGGCCGGGGATCCGCGCCACCTCGGGCAGGCCGGCGTTGGCCTCGAACCACAGCGGCCGCTCCCAGCCCGCGCCCTCGCCGAACACGGCGCCGAGCTCGACCTGCCGGGCGTACCACGGGCTGACCCGCAGCGGCCGCGGCGCGCGCGGCGGTTCCAGCGGGTGCACGACGTCGTAGACCTCGACGAAGGCCTGCGTGCTGCGGGTGGCGACGTACTCGGGCGTCAGGCGCGGGGCGTCGAACCGGTTGAGGTCGCAGGCGTGCACGTCGACACCGGGCTCGCCCTCGACGATCCACCGCGCCAGCGCCCGGGCCACGCCGCAGGAGTGCGTGACCCAGACGGCCTCGGCGACCCAGAAGCCGCGCACGCCGGGGTGCTCGCCGACCAGCGGCATCCCGTCGGGGGTGAAGGAGAAGACCCCGTCGAAGCCGGACGCGATCCCGGCGGGGGCCAGGTCGGGCAGCAGGGCGACGGCGTCGGCCCAGGAGGGGGCGAAGTCCTCGGCGGTGAAGGGCAGGACCGAGGGCATCGCGCCCTCGCCGAGCGCGGCCGCGTCGACGGGCATCGGGCGGTGGGCGTAGGACCCGATGCCGACGCGGTCGGCGTGCTCGCGGAAGTACAGGTCGCGGTCCTGGTGACGCAGGATCGGCGCGCCCGCCTCCGTCGTGGCCCCGGCGAGCGGGGCGACGGGCCCGGTGCGGACGTACTGGTGGGCCATCGGCAGCAGCGGGATCGTCAGGTCGACGAGCGCGCCGGTCTGCGGTCCCCAGAACCCGGTCGCGGAGACGACGACGTCGGCCGGGATCTCGACGCGGGCCCGCCCGCCGGAGGTCGTCTCCGTGACGACGCCGGTGACGCGCCCGCCCGCGGTCCGCACGTCGGTGACGCGGTGGTGGCCGAGCACCCGGGCACCGCGGTCGACGGCGCGGGCGAGCTGGGCGGCGACGGCCCGCGGGGCGGCGGCGAGGCCGTCGGTCGGGGTGTGCAGCCCGCCCAGCACGGCGCCGTCGGGCAGCAGCGGGTGCAGCGCCGCGCACTCGGCCGCGTCGACCAGCCGTGACGGGACGCCCCAGCTCTGCGCGAGGCCGTGGCGGCGGCGCAGGTCGGCCAGGCGCTCGCCGGTGATCGCCACCTCCAGCCCGCCCACCTGCCGGAACGCCCCCAGCTCCGCGAGCTTCTCCACGGTGGTGCGGGCGAAGTCGGAGAGGATCTTGGCCGGGTTGGTCTGGAACACCAGCCCCGGTGCGTGCGACGACGAGCCGCCGGGCGGCGTCTCGCCGGCGCGGCCGAGCGGTCCGCGGTCGAGCACGGTGACGTCGGTGCACCCGCGGGCGGTCAGCTCGTCGGCGACCGCGGCGCCGACCACGCCGGCACCGATGATCACGACCTTCACGGGGCGAGGGCTCCGACCGAGAGCTCGACGTGCACGGCGCCGTCGACGACGTGCACCGTGTGGGTGCGCAGCGGGCGGCGCGCGAGCAGCCCGTCCGACTCCCCGGTGCGCAGGTCGAAGACCGCGGCGTGCAGCGGGCACTCGACCCAGCAGTCCTCGACCCAGCCGTCGGCGAGCGAGGCGTCCTGGTGCGTGCACGTGTCGTCGACGGCGTAGAGCCCGCCGTCGGCGGTGTGGAACACCGAGACCGGCGGGGTGGTCGGGAGGCGGCGGGCGGTGCCGCGGGGGAGGTCGGCGAGGGCGCAGACGTGCATCAACAAATCTCTCCAGCCGCAACGGGGTGCATCCAGCGCAACTCACCGTCGGTGGCGGGCGGGCCACTGTCAAGGGATGCAACAGGGTGTTCACGTAAGGTCGCGGCGTGCGGGTGGTGTCGATCGTGCCGTCGTTGACCGAGGCCGTCGCGGCCACCGCGCCGGGCGTGCTCGTCGCCGCCACGGACTGGTGCACCCACCCCGCCGACCTGGACGTCCCCCGCATCGGCGGCACCAAGAACCCCGACGTCGCGGCCGTCGTCGCGCTGGCGCCCGACCTCGTCGTCGCCAACGCCGAGGAGAACCGCGCCCCCGATCTCGACGCGCTGCGCGCCGCCGGCCTGGCCGTCCACGTCACCGACATCCGCACGCTCGACGACTCCTTCACCGGGCTGGCCGCGATGCTCGCCGCCTGCGGGCTGGCCCGGCCCGCGTGGCTCGACGACGCGCAGGCCGCGTGGGACGCCGTGGCCGTGCCGGCCGCGCGGCGGCGGGCCGTCGTCCCGATCTGGCGCAGGCCCTGGATGGCCGTCGGGCGGGACACGTTCACCGGCTCGGTCCTCGCCCGGCTCGGGGTCGACAACGCCCTGGAGGACGACCCGGAGCGCTACCCCCGGATCGACCCCGCCGCCCTGCCCCCGCACGACCTGGTCGTGCTGCCCGACGAGCCCTACCTGTTCACCGCCGACGACGGGCCCGAGGCGTTCGACGCGCCGTCGGTGCTGGTCAGCGGGCGGCTGCTGACCTGGTACGGCCCCAGCCTCGTCGACGCCGCCCGCCTGCTCCCGGCGGCCCTGCACCCCTGACCCCGGCCGTCCCCGGCCCCGCGGGCCGCTCCGGTGGCCGCCCTTGTCGCCGCCCGGCCATCGCAGCGGGGTGACACCGCTCCGATCCAGTCGCAGCGGTGTCACCCCGCTGCGATGCGGGGGCCGCGCCTAGGCTCACCAGGTGCTGCTCGTGCTGGACCTCGTCGGCGTGGCGGTGTTCGCCGCGTCCGGGGCGCTGGCGGCCGTCCACGCGCGGCTGGACGTCTTCGGCGTGATGGTGCTGGCGGCCGTCACCGCGCTGGGCGGCGGGATCGTCCGCGACGTGCTCCTGGGCGTCACCCCGCCGAGCACGCTGCGCCAGTGGCCCTACCTCGTGGTCCCGGCCGTCGTCGCGCTGCTGGTGTTCCGGTGGCACCCGGCGGTCTCGCGGCTGCGGCGCGGGGTGCAGCTCGCCGACGCGCTCGGCCTGGCTCTGTTCGTCGTCACCGGGACGTCGGTGGCGCTGGCCACGGGCGCGCCCGCGGTCACCTCCGCCCTGGTCGGGGTGATCACCGGCGTCGGCGGCGGGGTGCTGCGCGACGTGCTGCTCAACGAGGTCCCGACCGTCCTGCGCCGGGAGATCTACGCGCTCGCGGCCGCCGGCGGCGCGGTCGTGGTCGTGGCCGGGGACGCGGCCGGCCTGGCGCGGCTGCCGGTCGCGCTCGGCGCGGCGTTCCTCGTGGCCGCGGTCCGGGTCCTCGCGCTGTGGCGGCGGTGGAACGCGCCCACGCCGCACCCCTGACGCGCCCCGCGGCCGGTGCCCGCCTACCGTCACCCCCGATGGGCATCCGCGCACGCGTCGTCGTACTCACCGTGATCGTCGTGACCGCCCTGGCGGCCTGCACGACCACCCCGCCACCCGAGCCGGCGACGGCCCGGGTGAGCGCCCCGGAGCAGGCGGTGACCGTGCTCGGGACGGACGACCCGGTGGCGCTCGCCGTGGCCACCAGCGCGGCGCTGTTCGCCACCGCCCCCGCGGCCGTGCTCGCCGCCCCGGAGGACACCGCGGCGGCGGCCGCCGTCGCGCAGGGGGTCCCGCTGCTGCTCGTGGCCGACGGCGCGGACACCGCGGGCGTGGGCGCCGAGCTCGACCGGCTCGGCGTCACCGGCGTCCTGCCCGTCGGCGACGCGGCGCGCGACCGGGTGCCGGGCGGGCGGGAGGTGCTCGACGCGCTCCCGCCGCTGACGCCGCAGGCCCCGCGCCCCGACGTGCTCGTGCTCACCACCGACCCGGGCTCGGCCGCCGCCGCCACGGCCAGGGCGTCGGGCGCGCGGGTCGAGGCCGTCACCGACCCGGACCCGCGGGTCGCGCCGCCCCCGCAGGCCCCCACGACCGTCGCGCTCGGCACCGCGTTCGGCGCGCCGGACGTGCTGGCCGCGCGGCTCGCCGTCGCCGCGACCGGCGTGCAGCTGCCCGGCGGCGGGCAGGTGGTGTTCCCCGGACGGCGGATGGTGGCGCTCTACGGCCACCCCGGGGTGCCCGCGCTGGGCGTGCTCGGCGAGCAGGACGTGGCCGCGTCCGTCGCGCGGGCGCAGGCCCTCGCCGCGGAGTACCAGCCGTTCTCCGCCGAGCCGGTCGTCCCCGCGTTCGAGCTGATCAGCACGATCGCCGACAGCGGTCCCGGCCCGGACGGCGACTACTCCGCCGAGGCGACGGTCGAGTTCCTCCGCCCGTGGGTCGACGCGGCCGGCGCGGCGGGCCTGTACGTCCTGCTCGACCTGCAGCCCGGGCGCACCGACTTCCGCACCCAGGCGGAGCGCTACGCCGAGCTGCTCCGCGAGCCGCACGTCGGCCTGGCCCTGGACCCCGAGTGGCGCCTGGGCCCGGACCAGCGGCCGCTGCAGCAGATCGGGTCGGTCGGGGTGGACGAGGTCAACGCGGTCGTCACGTGGCTCGCCGACCTCACCCGCGAGGCCGCCCTGCCGCAGAAGGTGCTGATGCTGCACCAGTTCCGGCTCGCGATGATCACCGATCGGGAGCGGCTGGACACCTCCCGTGACGAGCTCGCCGTGGTGATCCACGCCGACGGGTTCGGCCCGCCCGGGGAGAAGCTGGCGACCTGGGACGCGATGCACCAGGGCGCGCCGGCCGGGATCACCTGGGGCTGGAAGAACTTCTACGACGAGGACAGCCCCACGTTCACCCCCGAGCAGACGCTCAGCGTCGGGCCGGAGCCGCCGGTGATCGTGTCGTACCAGTGACCGGCCGCGCGGCGCCGGAGGCGAGCAGGCCCAGCACCAGCGCGCCGAGCACGACGAACAGCGCGCGCAGGATCCCTTCCGACTCGGCGAGCAGCCCGATGAGCGGCGGGCCCGCGAGGAACGCGGTGTAGCCGATCGAGCTGACGACCGACACCCGCGCCGCCGCTCGGGCCGGGTCGTCGGCCGCCGCGCTCATCCCCACCGGGAACCCGAGCGAGGCGCCCAGCCCCCACAGCAGCGCCCCGGCCAGCGCGACGGCCACCGACCCGCCGACGATCACCATCAGCAGGCCCACCAGCGCGAACCCGGCCGCGACGCGGAGCACGGCGACGCGCCCGAACCGCTCCAGCGCCGAGCCGCCGAACATCCGGCCGAGCGTCATCGCGGTGACGAACACACCGAACCCGATCGCGCCGACCGTCTCGCCCGCCCCGTACCCCTCGGAGAGGGCGTAGGCGATCCAGTCGTTGGCCGAGCCCTCGGCGAACGCGAACGCGAGCACCAGCAGGCCGACGACGAGCGTGCGGGGCTCCCGCCAGGCGGCCCACACGCTGCCGCCCGCGGCCTGCTCCTCCGGCGGGACGCCGGGCAGGAACCGCGGCGCGACCACCGTCACCACGATCGGCATGAGCACGACGACGCCGATGAGCTGGGCGGCCAGCGGCACCCCGGTGGCCGCCGCGAGCGCCCCGACGGCCGCCCCGGTGACCGTGCCGAGGCTGAAGGCGGCGTGCAGCCGGGGCATGAGCGAGCGGCCGAGGCGCCGCTCGACCTCTGCGCCGCCGACGTTCATCGCGACGTCCCAGACCCCGGTGCCCAGCCCGGCGACGAACAGCCCGACCGCCGCGGGCCACACCGACCCGGTGAGCAGGCCGGCGGCGAGCGCGGCGAGCCCGGCCGTCTCGGTCACGGCCCCGAGCAGCACGGTGCGCCCGGGTCCGAACCGCTGCACCAGCGGGCCGGACAGCGGCAACCCCGTGATCGACCCGCCGGAGAGGCAGAGCAGGAGCAGGGCGAGCTGCCCGGTGGACAGGCCCAGCGTCTCCCCCAGCGACGGCGTGCGGCTCATGAACGACGCGAACGCCAGCCCGTTGAGCGCGAACGCCACGACGACGGCCACCCTGGCCCGACCCACCTGCTGCACCGCGACTCCCTATCGAATCGATTCGATGGAGAGTACGACGGCGGGCGGGGAACGCGCCACCGTCCTAGGGTCGGACCGTGATCGACCCCGGCACCTGGCTGCTGGTGCACCTCGTCGCGACCACCGCGCTCGCCGCCGTCGGCTGGCTGGTGCAGCTCGTCGTCTACCCGTCGTTCGCGCTGGTCGGAGCGCGGGAGTGGGACGCCTTCCACGACCGGCACCGGCGCGCGATCGCCGTCGTCGTCGGGCCGCCGTGGCTCGCCCAGGCCGTGGCGGTGGTCCTGCTCACCGTCGCGCTCGGGACGGCCGGGGCGGTGCTCGCCGCGCTCGCGCTGGCCGGGGTGCTGCTCACCGTCCTGGCCGCCGTGCCCGAGCACGCGCGGCTCGTCGCGGGCGGGGACCTCCGACGTCTCCTGCGGGCCAACCTCGCCCGCACGCTCGTCTGGACCGCGTCCGCGGCGGCGAGCGCGGTGCTGGTGTCGCTACCGTCTGTGTCATGACCGGCCGCCCCACGCTCGCCACGGTGGCCGCGCGCGCGGGCGTGTCCCCGTCCACGGCGTCGCTCGCGTTCTCGGACAGCCCGCGCGTCGCCCCGCCCACGCGGGCCCGCGTGCTCGCCGCGGCCGCCGAGCTGGGCTACGCCGGGCCGGACCCGATCGCCGCCTCCCTGCGTCGCGGCCGCAGCGGCGTGATCGGCGCCGTCGTGGGCGAGCGGCTGCTCTACGCGTTCCGCGACCCCGTCGCCGTGCAGCTGCTCGACGGCATCACCGAGGTGCTCGGCAGCCACGACGTCGGGCTGCTGCTGCTGGCCGGGGACACCGGCCGCCCCTCGCCCGCCCAGATCGCCCGGATCCCGCTCGACGCGGCGATCTTCGCGACCTGCGGCCTGGAGGACGACCCCGCGCTGGAGCTGCTGCGCGCCCGCGGCGTGCCCGTCGTGGCCGTGGAGGGTCCGGTCGTCGACGGGGTCGTGCTCGTGGACATCGACGACCGCGGCGGCACCGCCGTGCTCTCCCGGCACCTGCACGGGCAGGGCCACCGGCGCGTCGAGGTCGTGGCGATGCCGCTGCGCCTCGACGGCCGCCGCGGCCCCGTCGACGCGGCGCGCCGCGCGCGGGTGCACTACCGCGACGTGCGGCACCGGATCGAGGGCGTCGAGGACGTGTTCGGGCCGGTGCCGGTGTACGAGACCGCCAGCAATGCCGTCGACGAGGGAGCGCACGCCGGGCGGCTGCTGCTGGACGTGCCCGCGCACCGGCGCCCGACGGCCGTGGTCGCGCAGAGCGACGTGCTGGCCGCCGGGGTGCTCCGCGCCGCCGCGGACCTGGGGCTGCGGGTGCCCGAGGACGTCAGCGTGGCCGGGTTCGACGGCGCCGATCTGCCGTGGCTGGGCGAGGTCCGGCTCACCACCGTGGTCCAGCCGACCGACGAGAAGGGCCGCCTGGCCGCCCGCGCCGCGATGGAGCTGGTGGAGGGCCGCACCCCCGACGACGTCGTGCTGCCGGTTGCGCTGCGCATCGGCACCACCACCGGCCCGCCGCCGGCCTGACTCAGGCCCGGGGCACGGGGCAGCCGCGGGGGAAGGTGCCGAGCTCGGCGACGTCGTAGCCGTCGGGGTAGCTGCGGATCGTGGGCTGCATGCGCGCCAGCATGGGCTCGGTGCGCGGCGGCATCCGGCGCACGACGGCGCTGCGGGCCCGGACGGCGCCGCGGGCCAGGCGCTGCTCCCAGACCGGGATCCGCGGGTAGCGGAAGGCCGCGCGCAGCGCGTCGTCCATCAAGCCGTAGGAGAAGCGGCGCACGGCGGCGGCGGGGGCGTGGTGGTTGGGCGGGAACGTGGTGAACAGCTCGACCGTGGCGTCCGCGACCGCGCGGCTGCCGGGGTCGTAGGCGAAGTGCGCGCGCTCGTAGTCGTCCATGAGCGTCGCGAACTCGCGGTGGGTCTCCGGGATGTCGCGGATGCCCATGTGGCGCCCGAGGTCGCGGTAGTAGTGGCAGGCCGCG
>JAPLAT010000119.1 GCA_026393175.1 Pseudonocardiales bacterium | reverse complement strand
CGGGGTGTGGCAGGTGAAGGATTCGAACCTTCGTAGGCTAAGCCGACGGATTTACAGTCCGCTCCCTTTGGCCACTCGGGCAACCTGCCGGGGTGCGCCGTAGCGCTGGACGAGGATACGACAGCCGGATCCGGGGCCCGTCCCCGGCCCCGGCGTGGAGGAGGAACCCGATGGCCGACCCGTCGTTCGACGTGGTGAGCAAGGTGGATCACCAGGAGGTCGACAACGCCCTCAAGCAGACCGCGAAGGAGCTGACCCAGCGGTTCGACTTCCGCGGCACCGGCACCTCGATCGACTGGTCGGGGGACGAGGCCGTCGTCATCCAGTCCGAGACGGAGTCGCGCGCCCTGGCCGCGGTCGACGTCTTCAAGGAGAAGCTGATCAAGCGGGGCATCTCGCTGAAGGCGTTCGAGGCGGGCGAGCCCACGCAGTCGGGCAAGGTCTACCGGATCCCGGGCAAGATCCTGCAGGGCATCTCCCAGGAGAAGGCCAAGGAGATCGGCAAGGTCATCCGGGACGAGAAGCTCAAGGGCGTGCAGGCCCGGGTGCAGGGCGACGAGCTGCGGGTGTCGGGCAAGAAGAAGGACGACCTGCAGGCCGTCATCGCGCTGCTCAAGGAGCGCGACTTCGGGATCGCGCTGCAGTTCGTCAACTACAGCTGACCGAGCCGGGTGAGCACCCGGGGCCCGTCCTCGGTGATCGCCACCGTGTGCTCGGAGTGGGCCGTGCGGGAGCCGTCGGCCGAGCGGATCGTCCAGCCGTCGGGGTCGACGACGATCCGGTCGGTGGTGCGGGCGAACCAGGGCTCGATCGCGAGGGTCAGGCCCGGGCGCAGGGTCAGGCCGCGTCCCGCCCGGCCCCGGTTGGGGACGTGCGGGTCCTCGTGCATGGTGCGGCCGAGCCCGTGCCCGCCGAACTCGTCGTTGACCGGGTAGCCGTGCGCGTGGGCCACCGCCCCGATGGCCGCCGAGACGTCGCCCAGCCGGTTACCCGGGAGCGCCGCCGCGATCGCCGCCTCCAGCGCCTCCTCGGTGGCGCGGACCAGCCGCAGGTCCTCCTCGGCCGGCGTGCCGACGACGACGGTGCGCGCCGCGTCGGCCACCCAGCCGTCGATGCCGACCGCGAGGTCGGCGGTGAGCACGTCGCCGTCGCGCAGCACGTACGCGTGCGGGAGGCCGTGCAGGACGGCGTCGTTCACCGACAGGCAGATGACGTTGCGGAACGGGCCCCGCCCGAACGACGGCGCGTAGTCCCAGTAGCACGACTCGGCCCCCCGCCGGGCGATCATGCCGCGCGCGTGGTGCTCCAGGTCCATCAGGTCGACGCCGACGTCGGCGAGGCGGGTGACCTCGGCGAGCACCTCGGCGACGAAGCGCCCGGTCACGTGCATGCGGTCGATCTCCGCAGGCGACTTCAGTTCGATCACGAGCTCTCCACGCGGCGGTGTCGGTATAGGTATACCGACCGTACCAGGATCCGGTATACCTATACCGGCGCCCGCCCGTGCCAGGATGCCGCATGCACGTGGGGATCGCCCACCACCTCGGCTGGGCCGTGGCCGTGACGGCGACGAGCGACCACCGGGTCGTCGACCGCAGGCGGATCGCGCTGGTCGAGCCCGGGACGCCCACCGCGCCGGTGCACCACGAGGGCAGGCCCCTCGACGACGACGCCGCCGCGGCGCTCGTCGCGCGGGTGCGGGCGTCCGCCGCCCGGGCGACCGCGGCCGCGCTCGACGGGCTCGCCGCCGACGTGGGCGGGCCGGTCGCGTCGCTGTCGATGCGCTCGTGGCCGCCCGACTTCCCCGCCGACATCGCCGTGCAGCGCCGGGTGCCCTACGAGGCCCGCGCGGACTCCGTGATGTACCGGCAGGTCCTCGACGACGCCGCCCGGGCCCGCGGCTGGCGGGTGCACCTGTTCGAGGCGGCGGACGTGGAGCGGCGCGCGGCGCTCGTGCTGGGCGAGCGGGCGGGCGAGGTGCTGCACGGGCCGCGCGCGACGCTCGGCCCGCCGTGGACGAAGGACCACCGGATGGCGCTGGCCGCGACGGTGCTCGCGACGACCGGGAGCTAGCGGTAGGGCACCAGCAGCGCCGCGACGGCCGCCGGGTCCTCGACGTGCGCGTTGTGCCCGAGCCCGGGGAGCACGACGGGCGGGACGCCGAGGGCGCGCAGGTCGTCGTCGGTGACCATCGCGTCGTGCTCGCCGCGGGCGAGGACCGCGGGGCCCGGGGCGGCGGTGAGCAGGGCGGCGACGCCGGGCTCGCCGACGCCGAACGCCCGCGGGTCCAGCGCGAGGCGCCAGCCGCCGTCCCCGTCGTCGACGACCCCGGCCGCGGCCAGGTCCGACGCCGGGTCGACGAGCCCGGTCAGCCCGGCGACCCGCAGGTGCCGGGCCACGGCCTCCTCCCGGCTGCCGAACACCGCGGGCGGCCGGGCGGCCAGCGCGGCGGCGCGGACGAGGTCGTCGTCGCTCCAGGCGACCTTGACCCCCAGCCCGACCACCGCGCGGACCCCCGGCCTGCCGGCCAGGTGCAGCGCGACGACCCCGCCGAACGAGTGCCCGAGCAGCACCGTGCCGGCCGGGTCGACGAGGTCGGCCACCGCCTCGGCGACGCCCGCGAACGTGTACGCCGCCGGCAGGGTGCCCGCGCCGCCGTGCCCGGGCAGGTCCGGGGCGACGACGTCACCGCCCAGCGCGGCGGCGACGCCGTCCCACACTCCCCCGGTGGCTCCCAGCCCGTGCAGCAGCAGCGCTCGCGTCACGGGTGCAGCATGCCCTAGAGATAGGGCCGGGTGATCAGCTCCAGCCCGTGACCGGCCGGATCGAGGAAGTAGAGGCGGCTCGGCGAACTGCAGCAGCACGCCGCCGTCGAGCGCGACGTTGACGAACGGCCCCCAGGACGGGGCCTCGGCGAGCTCGAGGAGCTCGCGGTAGAAGCGGGCCGACGCGTGCCGGTCGACGGCGGCGACGATGGTGTGGTTGAACGTGGCGGTCATGGGTCTCCTCGGATCGTCCTGCGGGGGGCGGGGCGGGGTCCGAGGCGGACCGCGGGCGGGGGTCAGCGACCCACCGGGTCGCCGATCCGTGAGTTGCGCCGGGGCGCCGAGCCGGTGTGCACGCCGGGACGCTAGCGCTCAGGCGCTGACCGGCGCCAGCCTCCGGCGGCAGGCGCGGGCGTAGGCGAGGGGCGTCATGCCGATGGCGGCGGTGAAGTCGCGGATGAAGTGCGACTGGTCGTAGTAGCCCAGCTCCGCCGCGACCTCGGCCCACGGCCGGTCCTGCTCGGCGGCGAGCGCGGCGGCGGCCTCGTGCAGCCGGTAGCGGCGCAGCACCCACTTCGGGCTGACGCCCACGTAGCGCGCGAAGAGCCGCTGCAGCGTGCGCGGCGGGATGCCGAACCGCGCGGTGACGTCGTCGACGCGCGCGATCGTGCGGTCGTGCAGCAGCGCCGCGACGATGCGGCCGACGAGCTCGACCTGCGGGTCGGGAGCGGGCCACCGGGCGCGCAGGAACTCCTCGACGGCCCGGATCGCCCCAGCCGCGGCGGGCTCCGCCGCCATCCGCTCCGCGAGCGCCGTGGCGGCCGGGCCCCACAGCTGCTCGGCGGGCCGGACCCGCCCGGTGAGCTCGCCGACCGGCCCGCCGAGGAACGGCAGGAACCCGCCCGGCCGGAACTTGACGCCGACCACCCGGCCGGTGCCGCGGTAGACGTAGGTGAACCGGCCCTCCCCCACCCCGGAGACGGCGAGCCTGCCGCCGTCGAGCACGAGGTTGACGCACGGGTGCGGGAGCAGCGTGACCGACGCCTCGCGGCCGGGCGGCAGCTCCCACGAGACGACCCAGTGGCGCTCCACGAGGCCCGCGAGGTCGGGCGCGGGCGGGTGCCGGTCGAGGGTGAAGTCGACGTCGCGGACGCCGAGCACGCCGTACTCGCTCGTGGTGGCGGACACCCCCGCATCATGCCGCGCACCCCCGACGGGCATCGTTGACAAATTTTCTTGTCGGTGGGAGTGTCGGCTCCGTGCAGGACCTCACCGTCATCCACGACCCCGCCGCGGCGGGCGTCTCGCTGGACCCGATCCGGGCCCGGCTGCTCGCCGCGCTCGTGGAGCCCGGCTCGGCCACCACGCTCGCCGCCGCCGTCGGGCTGAGCCGACAGAAGGTCAACTACCACCTCGGCCGGCTCGAGGAGCACGGCCTCGTCGAGCTCGTGGAGGAGCGCAGGCGGGGCAACATGACCGAGCTGGTCCTGCGCGCGACGGCGGCGAGCTACGTCATCTCGACCGCGGCCCTGGGCGCGCTCGCCCCCGACCCGCGGCGGGCCCCCGACCGGCTCTCGGCCCGCTGGCTCGTCGCGCTGGCCGCGCGCACCGTGCGCGAGGTCGGCGAGCTGATCGCCGGGGCCGCCCGCACGAACAAGCGGCTGGCCACCCTGGCGATGGACGGCGAGGTGCGGTTCGCGAGCGCCGCCGACCGCGCCGCGTTCGCCGAGGAGCTCACCGCCGCGGTCACGGGGCTGATCGCGCGATACCACGACGACACCGCCCCCGACGGCCGACCGCACCGGATCGTCGTCGCCGTCCACCCCACCACCGAGGAGCAGCCATGACCGAGAAGCGCCTGGAGAAGTCCGTCGAGCTGGACGCCGACCCGGAGCAGGTGTGGCGGGCCATCGCCACCGGCCCGGGCATCTCGGCCTGGTTCGTGCCGCACGAGGTCGAGGAGCGCGAGGGCGGGGCGATCGGCCAGCGCTTCGGCAGCGGGTTCGACACCACCGGCCGCGTGACGGCCTGGGAGCCCGGGAGGCGCTTCGCCTACGGGTCGGCCGAGGCGCCGCCGGAGGGGATGCCCGACCACGCCTACGAGTTCCTCGTCGAGGCCCGCGACGGCGGCGGGACCGTCCTGCGGTTCGCGCAGTCCGGGTTCTCCGGCGACGGCTGGGAGGACGAGTACCGCAGCTTCGACACCGGCTGGGACCTGTTCTTCGGCAACCTGCGGGCCTACCTGGAGCACTTCGCCGGGCAGCCGGTGCGCACCGTGATGGTCATGGCCTACACGGAGGGAGGCGCGGCGGAGGTGTGGCCGCGGATGCACGCGGCGCTCGGCCTGGCCGGAGCGCCCGCCGTCGGCGATCCGGTGACGCTGAGCCCCGACGGCCCGGCACCGATCGCGGGCGTCGTCGACGTCGTGACCCCGGAGTTCCTCGGCCTGCGCTCCGCCCACGGGCTGCACCGCATCGGCGCGGAGGGCGAGGCCGGGTGCGGGGTGAGCGCCTACCACTACTTCTACGGCGAGCCGGTGGACGACGAGGCGATCACCGCGGACTGGCAGGCCTGGATGGACCGGCACTTCCCGGCCCCGCCCACGAGTGGCCACACGGGTTAGAACCCCACTCGCCACGCACGAGCGGTGCCAGCCGCGCCACCGAGACGAGATGCCCACCGGACTCCGCGAGGACCAGCGCGTCCGCCGCGCGAGCGGCGAGCGCCGGGTCCCCGCGCGCGGCGAGCACCTCGACCTCGGCGAGCCGCGCCTCGTAGTGCCCCAGCGGCGGCCCGACCGACAGCGCGCGGTCCACGGCCGCCGCCGCCTCGTCGAGCCGCCCGCGGGCCACCGCGACCAGCGCGGCCGCGGTGGCCCACGTCCCGGGCGATCGACAGCGCCTCCCGGGCCGCGGCCTCCGCCTCGTCGGTCCGGTCCAGCCCGGACAGCGCCTCCGACCGGTGCCACAGCGCGTACGCCTGCGCCTCGGGCGCGTCGAGGTCGCGGGCCAGCCGCAGCGCGGCGTCGGTCTCGGCGAGGCCGTCGGCGGGCCGGCCGAGGAACACCAGCCCGTGCCCCCGGGTGGAGCGCGGCGTGACCGTGCGCAGCAGCTCCCCGGAGTCGCCGAACAGCTGCGCGACCCGCCCCAGCACCTCGGTGCCCTCGGCGATCCGGCCGTCCAGGAACGTCGCCATCGCGCGGCCGTCGAGGATGCGGGCGACGCCGCCGCCGTCCCCGGCCGCCCGGAACAGGGCCAGCGCCGCGTCGGCCCGGTCGCGGGCCCGGTCCGGGCGGTGCAGGTTCATGTCCAGGATGGCGGCGGTCTCCAGCGCGACGGCCCGCGCGGCCGCGTCGGCGCCCGCCTCCACGACCGCGAGCTCGGCCAGCTCCGCCGCGCGCAGCGGGTCCCGGGCCCCGAAGGTGAGCATGGCGAGCCGGGACAGCCGGTGCGCGCGCTCCGGGCCGGGCGGGGTCAGGGCGAGCGCCTCCTGCAGGTCCGCGACGGCCGCGGCCGGAGCGCCGTGCGTGGCCGCGGCCTCGGCGCGGGCGGCGAGCAGCCCGGCCCGGAGCGCGCGCACCGGCTGTCCCGGCTCGCCATGCTC
>JAPLAT010000172.1 GCA_026393175.1 Pseudonocardiales bacterium | reverse complement strand
TGAACGGCACCGCCGCGGTCACCGGGTACGGCCCGGCCCCCACGCACACCGGCCCGCCCGTCCGGCACACCCCGGCCCCGTTCCCGCCCGCCGCGTACCCGCAGGCCCGGGCCGCGTACCCGCACGCCCCGCTCCCGCCCGCCCCGCCGCGCCGCCGCACGCCGCTGCTCGCGGGCGTCGCGGCCGCGGTCGTCGCGGCCGCCGTCGCGGTCGCGGTCGCGGTGTGGCCCACGGGCGGGGAGCGGCCGCCGGTCGTCCCGACGGGCGGTACGCCGACCGTCACGACCCCGGTCACGACGCCCCCGACCACCACGCCCCCGACGACCACACCCGGGACGACCACGCCGACGACCACCCCGCCCACATCCACCACCCCGCCCCCGACATCGACGCTCGCGACCGCCCTGAACGGCGACGGGTACGACCCGGCGACCTGCCAGGAGACCGGCCTGACCGACGGCGCGGTCGAGCAGATCCAGTGCACGACGGTGTCCGCGACGGCGCCGTACGTGGTGTTCCAGCAGTTCGCCGACACCGGGTCCTACGCCGGGTCGCTCGAGACCGTGGCGAGCCGGACCGCCGGGCCCGAGGGGGACTGCTCCACCGGCGGCCGCTACACCGGCACCTTCGCGGGCTACGACATCACCTGCGGGACGGCGACGCTCGACGACGGCACCGAGGTCTACGTGATCGCCTGGGGCAGCCCGGACCCGCTGGTGCAGGGCTTCGTGGCCGGCACCGACGCGGCCGAGGTGTGGGACTGGTGGCTCGTCCACACCCCGTTCTGACCCCGGTAGGCTCCGCACCGTGACCTTCACGCTGCTGCCCGCGGTCGACGTCGCCGACGGCCAGGCCGTGCGCCTGGTCCAGGGCGAGGCCGGCACCGAGACCGGCTACGGCGCGCCCCGCGAGGCCGCGCTGGCGTGGCAGGACGGCGGCGCCGAGTGGATCCACCTCGTGGACCTCGACGCCGCCTTCGGCCGCGGCTCCAACGCGGAGCTGCTGGCCGGGGTCGTCGGCGAGCTGGACGTGGCCGTCGAGCTGTCCGGCGGCATCCGGGACGACGCCTCGCTGGAGCGGGCGCTGTCCACCGGCTGCGCGCGGGTCAACCTGGGCACGGCCGCGCTGGAGGACCCGCAGTGGTGCGCCCGGGCGATCGCGGCGCACGGGGAGAAGATCGCGGTCGGGCTGGACGTGCGGATCACCGAGCAGGGCCACCGCCTCGCCGCCCGGGGCTGGACCACCGACGGCGGCGACCTGTGGGAGGTGCTGGAGCGGCTCGACCGCGACGGCTGCGCCCGCTACGTCGTCACCGACGTGAGCAAGGACGGCACGCTGCAGGGCCCGAACGTCGCCCTGCTCCGCGACGTCGCCGCGGCCACCCCGGCGCCGGTGATCGCGTCGGGCGGCATCGCCGAGATCGCCGACCTGGTCGCGCTGGCCGAGGTGGGCACGATCGAGGGCTCCATCGTCGGCAAGGCGCTCTACGCAGGCCGGTTCACCCTCCCCGAGGCGCTCGCCGCGGTCGCCGCCGTGACCCCCGCCGACGCCGGACGCGCCGCGGGCTGACCCGCCCTCGCTAGGCTGGCCCGTGTGAGTGTGGCCGTGCGGGTGATCCCGTGTCTGGACGTCGACGCGGGTCGGGTCGTCAAGGGCGTCAACTTCAAGGAGCTGCGCGACGCGGGCGACCCCGTCGAGATGGCGCGCGTCTACGACGCGGAGGGCGCCGACGAGCTGACCTTCCTCGACGTGACGGCGTCGTCGGGGGAGCGGGCCACGATGCTCGACGTGGTGCGCCGCACCGCCGAGCAGGTGTTCATCCCGCTCACCGTCGGCGGCGGCATCCGGGCCACCGGCGACATCGACGTGCTGCTGCGCTCGGGGGCCGACAAGGTCTCCATCAACACCGCCGCGATCGCCCGCCCCGAGCTGCTGCAGGAGGCGAGCCGCCGGTTCGGGTCGCAGTGCATCGTGCTCTCGGTCGACGCCCGCACCGTGCCCGAGGGGGAGCCGCCCACGCCGTCGGGCTGGGAGGTCACCACCCACGGCGGGCGGCGCGGCACCGGCATCGACGCCGTCGAGTGGGCGGCCCGCGGGCAGGAGCTCGGGGTCGGGGAGATCCTGCTCAACTCGATGGACGCCGACGGCACCCGGGCCGGCTTCGACCTGCCGATGATCGCCGCCGTGCGGGCCCGCGTCGACGTCCCGGTGATCGCGTCGGGCGGCGCGGGCGAGATCGGGCACTTCCTGCCCGCCGTGCGCGCCGGGGCCGACGCGGTGCTCGCGGCGACCGTGTTCCACTTCGGCCACTTCCGGATCTCCGACGTCAAGGCGAGCCTGCGCGAGGGGCTGGTGGAGGTCCGATGACCCCGACCCACCTCTCCCCGGAGATCGCCGCGCGGCTCAAGCGCGGCCCCGACGGGCTGGTCTGCGCCGTCGCCCAGCAGCGCGGGACCGGCGAGGTGCTGATGGTGGCGTGGATGGACGACGAGGCCCTGCACCGCACGCTCACCACCGGCCGGGCCACCTACTGGTCGCGGTCGCGGGGCGAGTACTGGGTGAAGGGCGAGACGTCGGGCCACGTCCAGCACGTGCACGAGGTGCGCCTGGACTGCGACGGCGACGCGCTGCTCGTCGTCGTCGACCAGACGGGCCCGGCCTGCCACACGGGCACCCGCACCTGCTTCGACGCGGACGTCCTGCTCGCCGCTCCGCCGCGCGCCGGCAGCCCGGCCACGGCGGGCGCGAACCCGGCGGGCGGCCCCGCCGCCGGCTGAGCGGACGTCGC
>JAPLAT010000281.1 GCA_026393175.1 Pseudonocardiales bacterium | reverse complement strand
GAAGCAGGTCAGGCCGCCGGGCGCCTGGGCCAGCGTGAGGAACACGTCGTTCATCGGGGCCGAGGTGAACCACTTGTGCCCGGTGAGGCGGTAGGTGCCGTCGGCGACGGGCTCGGCGCGCGTGGTGCCCGACCGCACGTCGGAGCCGCCCTGCTTCTCCGTCATCGACATGCCGGCGAGCAGGCCGGGCTTCGTGGACGGCTCGGCGAGGCCGAAGGCGTAGGTGGTGGAGCGCAGGCCCGGCCCGTACGCGGCGGCCAGCTCCGGGGAGTGGCGCAGCGCGGGGACCGCGGCGTAGGTCATCGAGATCGGGCAGCAGTGCCCGGCCTCCAGCTGGTGCACGAGGTAGAAGCCCGCGGCGCGGGCGACGTGCGCGCCGGACCCGGGCTCGGCCACCCACGGCGCGCCGCCCAGCCCCCAGCCGACCGACGTGCGCATCAGCCAGTGCCACGACGGGTGGTACTCCACCTCGTCGATCCGCCTGCCCCAGCGGTCGTGGGTGTGCAGCACGGGCGGGTGGGCGTCGGCCAGCCGGGCGTGCTCGCGGCCCTCCCGCGAGGTGACGAGCGCGGCCAGCCCGGCCAGGTACTCCGGGGCCTCCCCGCCGCCCTCGCGGCGCACGGCGTCGACCAGCGCGGGGTCGCAGGCCAGCGCGTCGATCCCGGTGCTGGGCGGCGGCTGGTTCTCCACGGTGTGCGTGACGTGCTCGGGGACCGGGGCCGGCGGGCCCGTCCGCCTCGTCTGCGACGGCACCTCCACGCGCACCTTCCGCCCCTGCGCCATGACGGGAGGGTAGTCGCGGTGGCGGCCGTCCGCCGCCCTTTCCGTAGGCTGGGCGGCCCACCGACCCCCGAGGAGAGCGCATGTCGCGCGTGGCCGCCATCGACTGCGGGACGAACTCGATCCGCCTGCTCGTCGCCGACGTGACGACCGGCGCCGACGGGACTCCCGCGTTCCGTGACGTGCACCGCGAGATGCGCATCGTCCGGCTCGGCCAGGGGGTCGACGCGAGCGGCGTGCTGGCCCCCGAGGCGCTCGAGCGCACCCGGGTCGCGCTGGCCGACTACACCGCGGTGCTGCGCCGCAAGGGCGTGGAGAAGGTCCGGATGGTCGCCACGTCGGCCACCCGGGACGCGGCCAACCGCGAGGACTTCTTCGGGATGGTCCGCGACACCCTCGGCGTCGACGCCGAGGTGATCTCCGGCGACGAGGAGGCCCGGCTGTCGTTCGTCGGGGCGGTGGGCGACCTCGACCCGGCCGACGGCCCGTTCGTCGTCGTCGACGTGGGCGGCGGGTCCACCGAGCTCGTCGTCGGCGAGCTGACGGCGGACGGCGCCACCGTCACCGCCGCCCGCTCCGTGGACGTCGGGTCGGTGCGGATCACCGAGCGCTGCCTGCACGGCGACCCCCCCACCGCCGAGGAGGTCGCGGAGGCGCGCACGGTCGTCGCCGGGATCCTCGACGGGGCCTTCGAGGCCGTAGCCGTCGACGCCGTCCGGACCTGGGTGGGTGTCGCCGGCACGATCACCACGCTCTCGGCCGTGGCCCAGGGCCTGCCGGAGTACGACCCGGCCGCCGTGCACCTGTCCCGGCTCGCGGGCGAGGACCTGCACCGCACCGCCGAGGAGCTGCTCGGGCTGTCCCGGGAGGACCGGGCGAAGCACGGGGCGATCCACCCCGGCCGCATCGACGTCATCGGCGGGGGTGCACTGATCGTCGACGTGCTGGCCGCCGAGCTGCGCGAGCGCGCCGGGATCACCGAGCTCGTCGTCAGCGAGCACGACATCCTCGACGGCATCGCCCGCTCCATCGCCTGACCGGCCGGGCCCGGCCCCGGTCAGGGGGCCGGCGTCACGAACGCCGCCAGCTCGGCGGACTGGCGCACCCGGCTGGGCTCGTGCACGTACATCATGTGCCCGGCCTCGAAGTAGCTCACCTCGATGTTGGCGCGCAGCTCGTCGGGCACGGGCAGGGCGGCGAGCGTGTGCTCGGTGGCCAGCCACGGGGTGGCGCCGTCGTGGTAGCCGCTCGCGACGTGCACGCGCAGGTGCGGGTTGGTGCGCATCGCCGCCGACAGCTTGCCCACCACGCTGACGGCGCGGCCCTCGAAGTCCTTGTACGACCACGGGTGCACGCGGTCGGACAGCCCCTCGTAGGGCAGGTCGGAGGCGTAGCCCAGCTCGCCGCGCACGTAGGCGTTGACCGCCGCCGTGTACGGGCCGGTGATCGCCGCGATCGACGGGTCGTGGCCCACGCTCTCCCCGGCGTCGTCGGGCTCCCAGCCGGTGAACCGCCCGTCGATCCGGCCGACGGTGCGGCCCTCGTCGCGCAGCAGCTCCCGGAAGAACCGCAGGTGCTCGATGCGCAGCCGGGCGCGGCGGACGTAGTCCTCGGACAGCCCGGTGAGCCGGGCCAGGGTGGCGGCGACGCGGTCCCGGTCGGCCTCCGCGAGCCGGGCCCCGCGGGCCAGCGCCCACGGGTAGTCGCCGGTGGCGAACTCCTCGGCCTCGGCGAGCACGTCGGCGAGCGGGCGGTCGCCGTGCCGGCCGTGGTGGTGGGCGATCGCGGCGTAGGTGGGCACGAACAGCGGGTAGGGCAGGTCGTTGCCCTCGTGGAAGCGGATGGTGCCCATGTCCAGCACCGAGGAGATGAGCATCAGGCCGTTGGGGAACAGCCCGTGCCGGTCCTGCAGGTGCTCGGCCAGCGCGACGGCGCGCAGCGTGCCGTAGGACTCGCCCGCCAGGTACTTCGGGGAGCCCCAGCGGCCGTGGCGGGAGGTCCAGAGCCGGATCAGCTCGCCGATCGACTCGACGTCGGGGGCGTAGCCGTGGAAGTCGGCGGGCCGCCCGCCCGCGGTCGCCCGCGAGTATCCGGTGGAGACCGGGTCGACGAACACCAGGTCGGAGTGCGCGAGCAGGGACTCGGCGTTGTCGACCAGCCCCCACGGCGGCCCGGTCAGCGCGCCCGCGTCGCCCATCGCCACCCGCCGCGGCCCGAGCAGGCCCAGGTGCAGCCACACGCTCGACGACCCCGGCCCGCCGTTGAAGGCGAAGGTCACCGGGCGGGTCGCCGGGTCGGCGTCGTCGAGGGTGTAGGCCACGGTGAAGATCTCCGCGTGCGGCTCGTGGCCGTCGAACACGCCGTCGGTGTGCTTCTCGTGGCGCAGCACGGTCCGGCCCGCCGTCGCGGTGTAGGCCAGGTCGCCCGCGGGCGTGCGTAGCGTGTGCTGCGTGGTGACGAGGTCGTCGGAGGGCTCGGGCTTGCCGGGGGGCGTCCCGGCGGGCTTGTCGTCGTCGCTCACCTTCCGCACGGTAGGTGATCTCGACGCCGCGCTGGTGGACTGCCGGGCCTGCCCCCGGCTCGTCGCGTGGCGGGAGACCGTCGCCCGGGAGAAGCGGGCCGCCTTCCGCGACCAGGAGTACTGGGGCCGTCCCGTCCCCGGGCTCGGGCCGGTGGACGCGCGGCTGCTCGTCGTCGGCCTCGCGCCGGCCGCGCACGGCGCGAACCGGACGGGCCGGATGTTCACCGGGGACCGCTCCGGCGACGTCCTGTTCGCCGCCCTGCACGCCGTCGGCCTGGCCAGCCGGCCCACCGCCGTGCACCGCGACGACGGGCTGGAGCTGTACGGCGTCCGGATCACCGCCCCCGTGCACTGCGCGCCGCCGGACAACAGGCCGACCCCGGCCGAGCGCGACACCTGCGGGGCCTGGCTGCGCGCGGAGCTGGCGCTGCTCGCCCCGCGCGCGGTCGTCGTGCTGGGCGCGTTCGGCTGGCAGGCGCTGCTGCCGGTGCTCGCCGGGGCGGGCTGGGCGGTGCCGCGACCGCGGCCGCGGTTCGGGCACGGCGCGCACGTCGAGCTCGCCGGGCCGGCGCCGCTGCACGTGTTCGGCAGCTACCACGTCAGCCAGCAGAACACCTTCACCGGCCGGCTCACCCCGGCGATGCTGGAGGACGTGCTCCGGGCCGCGGCGACGGCGGCCGGGCTCCCCGGATCCTCCTGAATCGTCACAGCCGTCACTCGCACGCGACGGGTAAACCGGGCGTGAAGGTGGAACCATGAAGGCATGGCGCGCAACACGAGGATCGTCGTGGTCGGCGGCGGGTACGTCGGGATGTACACGGCTCTGCGGCTGCAGAAGAAGCTGCGCCGCTCCGAGGCCGAGATCACCGTCATCGACCCGCAGTCGCACATGACCTACCAGCCGTTCCTTCCCGAGGCGGCGGCCGGCTCCATCGAGCCCCGGCACGTGGTGGTCCCGCTGCGCAAGGTGCTCAAGAAGTGCCAGCACCTCACCGGCCGGGTCACCGCGATCAGCCACGCCGCCCGCGAGGTCACCGTCGAGGTCGCGGCGGGCCACGTCACCACGCTGGGGTACGACGTGCTCGTCGTCGCTCCCGGCTCGGTCGCCCGCACGCTGCCCATCCCCGGGCTGGCCGAGTGCGGCATCGCGTTCAAGACCGTCGGCGAGGCCATCTACCTGCGCAACCACGTGCTGTCCCGGCTCGACGCCGCCGCCACGAGCATCGACCCCGGCCTGCGGCGCCGGCTGCTCACCTTCTGCGTGATCGGCGGCGGCTACGCGGGCGTCGAGGCCCTGGCCGAGCTGCAGGACATGGCCCGCTACGCCACCCGCTACTACCCGACGATCGCGCCCGACGACATGCGCTGGGTGCTCGTCGAGGCGGCCGGGCGGATCATGCCCGAGGTCGGGCCGACGATGGGCCGCTACACCGTCGAGCGGCTGATGGACGCGGGCATCGAGGTCTTCCTCGACACCCGCGTGAAGACGATGGCGGGCGGCCACGTCGTCCTCGACGACGGCACCGAGTTCGACACCGACACCATCGTCTGGACCGCGGGCGTCAAGCCCAACCCGATGCTGGAGCACACCGACCTGCCCCGCGACTCCCGCGGCCGGGTCGAGTGCAGCGCCGCCCTGCAGGTCGTCGGCATGCCCGACGTCTTCAGCGCGGGCGACTGCGCCTCGGTGCCCGACCTGTCCAAGGACGACCCCGAGGCCAAGACCAGCCCGTCGGCCCAGCACGCCGTCCGCCAGGCCAAGCAGCTGGCCGACAACGTCGTCGCGCACCTGCGCGACCGGCCGCTGAAGGACTACAAGCACAGCTACGCCGGCTCCGTCGCCAGCCTGGGGCTCTACAAGGGCGTCGCGGAGATCTACGGCATCAAGCTGCGCGGCATCGTCGCCTGGTTCATGCACCGGACCTACCACGTCAGCCGCATGCCGACCTGGAACCGGCGCATCCGCATCGTCGTGGACTGGACGGCCGCCCTGTTCTTCGGCCGCGAGGTCGTGGCGCTGGGGCAGATCAACGACCCCCGCGCCGACTTCACCCGCGTCGCCGGCGGCCCTCCCGCCGCCCCGGCCGCGGAGCCCCAGCTCCCCGTCGCGACGTCGCGCTCGGCCTGACCCCGGCCCTGGGCCGGCCGGGGGTCAGTGCCGGTGCGCCGATGCGCGTAGGCCGAAGGTCCGGCCGCCCAGCAGCGAGGTGACCAGCCCGCCCAGGCCGGTCGGCGCCGTCGGGGCGCCGAGGAAGAACGGGCTGGCGTAGGCGAGCGCCGAGCCCGCGGCCGCGTAGGGGCCGGTGGCGCGCGGGTCGGCGGGCAGGGCCGGGTCGGTCACGCGGAGCACGACCCACCCGCCGTCCGCCCGGTCGATCGGCACGGTGAGCTCGAGCGGCGCGTCGGCGAGCACGACGTCGCGCTCGTCGACGACCGTCGGCATCGGCCGCCCGGTCTGCAGCACCTGCACGCGGACGGTCCGCCCGAGCCACTCCGTCCCGCCGTCGACATCGAGGACGAGGGCGAGGTCGCCGCGGTCGTGGTCCACCCGGCCACCCATCGGCACGCCGTTCGCGGACGCGTCCAGCCGCAGCGCCCGCTCGCGGGTGGCGAAGAACCGCCGCCGCGCCATCGCCTCACGCACCCCGGCCCGGTCGGTGCTGCGGGCCCACAGGCCCGTGCGGCCCAGCCCGTCGCGGACCCCCCAGTCGGTGCCGTGCTCGTCGGTGACCCCGAGAAGGCCCACGCGCCAGCCCGCGTCCAGGCACTCCACCAGCGGCGACGGCGCCCCGGCGTCGGTCTGCTCGAAGAGGTAGTCCTCGCCGCGGTTGAACATCTCCAGCGACACGATCCGGTCCGCCAGGCGCGGGTCGTAGGTGAAGAAGCCGAACCGGCCCGCCTCCCGGCCCGGGTGGTTGAACCCGGCGAGCGCGTCGGCCCCGCCGCCGGTCAGCGGCCGGTCCGGGCTCGCGCGGAGCCACTCGTAGAACCCGGCCATCGACGCCCGGTTCTCCGGGGAGCGCCGCAGCAGCCGGTCGACCAGCGTCGCGACCGGTCCCGGCAGCGGGTCGCCCCCGGCGTGCACGAGCGCGGCCGCCGTCGTCGCGGCGCCGATGCCGCCGGTCGCGAGCGGGTCGGTCCAGGTGCGGCTGCCCCACACGTTGACGTGCCCGAGCGTCGGGCTGGACCACTCGAACCCGCGCATCGCGACGAACGCCCCGCCCTCGTTCGCGGCGTCGGCGAGCGCGCCGATCCGCCGCCACTCGCTCTCGTCGATCCCGACGGCGCCCGCACAGCCCTGGCACAGGTCGCCCTGCAGCTTCCCGACGGCGGCGTGGTCGGTGACGGCGGCGACGTCCAGCCCGGCGTCGCGCATCGACGCGAACGCGTCCTCCGCCCGGCCGGCGCCGTCGGAGAGCAGGGTGTGGTTGTGCAGGTCGGCCTGCAGCAGGCGCTCCCCGCTGCCGGGGACGACGCGCGACGCACGGGAGGGGGACTCCTGGGCGGACGCGGCGGCGCCACCGGCGAGCAGCAGGGCTCCGGACGCGGCCCCGAGCACGAGCGCGTCACGGCGGGTGATCGGCATGGCGGCATCCTGACCCGTCCGGGTGTCGAGCAGATGAACCGCGCGTCGCCCGTCGCCCGTCCGGCGGTGTCGGCCCCGCTACGGCCGCCAGTCGTCGGGCGGGTCCTCGCCGACCCGGCCGTCGACGGCCTCGCGGAGCAGGTCCGCGTGCCCGGTGTGCCGGCCGTACTCCTCGATGAGGTCGCAGAGGACCCGGCGCAGGCTCAGGTGCCGCCCGTCCGGCCACGCGAGGTGGACGGGCTGGTCGAGCCCGCCCGCGGCCAGAGCGGCACCGAGGCGGGCGGCCGACCGCTGCACCGCCCCGTCGTGGAGGGCGTAGAGCTCGGCAGGGGAGTCGCGCGCGGCGGAGGTGAACTCCCAGTCCGGGTCGTCCTCCCACCCCTCGGGGCTCCACGGCGCGCCCGGCGGCTCCCCGCGCATCTTGTGCGTGAACGTGTAGTCCTCGACGAACGCCAGGTGCTTGAGCAGCCCGCCCAACGTGAGCGGCGACGGGCCCAGCCTCGCCCCGAGCCCGGCCGCGTCGAGGCCCTCGGCCTTCCAGCGGAACGTGGCGCGCAGCCGGTCGAGCATGCCGATCAGGTGCTCGACCTCGCTACCGGCGAGCGGCGGCTCCCACGGGGGCGTGGCGTCGGTCATGCGGGCGACGCTAGCGGCGGGCACCGACACCGTCCGGGCGCGGCCCCATACCCTGGG
>JAPLAT010000010.1 GCA_026393175.1 Pseudonocardiales bacterium | reverse complement strand
CATCGCCTGGCCGCCGGCGAGCAGCACGGGCAGCGGCACCTCGATGCCCGCCCCGCGGCGCAGCGCCCCGGCCAGCTCCCAGGTCGCGACGGCCGCCGAGACCGCGAGGACGGCCACGAACGCCTGCCGCACGATCAGCAGCGAGGACAGGATCACCGCGCCCATCGCCGCGCCCACCACGATCGCGGCGGCCAGGTTGCGGCCCAGCCTCGCGCGCTTGCGCCCGCGCGTCACCACCGGCTCACCGGGCGTCAGCGGGCTGCCGGCGGCCGCGAAGGGGAGGTCGCGCGACGCGGAGGTGGACACCTGCTCAGACCTCGAGGAGCTCGGCTTCCTTGTTCTTCACCAGCTCGTCGACCTGGTGGACGTACTTGTCCACGGTGCCCTGCAGCTCCTTCTCGGCGCGGGAGACCTCGTCCTCGCCCGCCTCACCGTCCTTGACGATGCGGCCGAGCTCCTCCATGGCCTTGCGGCGGATGCTGCGGATCGTGACGCGGGCGTCCTCGCCCTTGCCCCGGGCGACCTTCACCATCTCGCGACGGCGCTCCTCGGACAGCTGCGGGATGACCACCCTGATGATCTGCCCGTCGTTGCTGGGGTTCAACCCCAGGTCCGAGTCCCGGATCGCCTTCTCCAGCGCCTTGAGCTGCGACTGGTCGTAGGGCTTGATCACGGCCATCCGCGCCTCGGGCACGGTGATGGAGGAGAGCTGGTTGAGCGGGGTCATCGCGCCGTAGTACTCGACGACCACGCGCGAGAACATGTTCGGCGTGGCCCGGCCGGTGCGGACGGAGGCCAGGTCGTCCTTGGCGACGGAGACCGCTTTCTCCATCTTCTCCTCGGCGTCGAAGAGAGTCTCGTCGATCACGGCGGTCCCTGCCTTTCCGTTCGTCTACCGCGCCGGTGTGCTGACCAGCGTGCCGATCCTCTCACCCCGCACCGCGCGGGCGATGTTGCCCTCCACCAGGAGGTTGAACACGATGATCGGCATCTTGTTGTCCATGCAGAGGCTGAACGCCGTGGCGTCGGCCACCTTGAGGCCCTGCTCGAGCACCTCGCGGTGGGTGATCTCCTCGAACAGCTTCGCGCCCGGGTCGGTCTTCGGGTCGGCCGTGAACACCCCGTCCACGCCCTTGGCGAGCAGCAGCGCCTCCGCCCCGATCTCCAGCGCGCGCTGGGCGCCCGCCGTGTCGGTGGAGAAGTACGGCATGCCGACGCCGGCCCCGAAGATGACCACGCGGCCCTTCTCCAGGTGCCGGATGGCGCGCCGCGGGATGTAGGCCTCCGCGACCTGGCCCATCGTGATGGCCGTCTGCACGCGGGTGTCGATGTGGTGCTCGCGCTCCAGGAAGTCCTGCAGCGCGAGGCAGTTCATGACGGTGCCGAGCATGCCCATGTAGTCGGCCCGCGAGCGCTCCATGCCGCGGTCCTGCAGCTCGGCGCCGCGGAAGAAGTTGCCGCCGCCGATGACGACGGCGACCTGGGCGCCGGTGGCGACGACCTCGGCGATCTGCCGGGCGACGGCCTCGACGACCTCGGGATCGACGCCGACCGCCCCGCCCCCCATCAGGCCTGGCCGACCTCGAAGCGCGCGAACGACTTGACGGTGACGCCCGCCTCGTCGAGCAGCGCCTTGACGGTCTTCTTCGGCTCCTGCACGGACGGCTGCTCGAGGAGCACCACGTCCTTGTAGAACCCGTTGATGCGGCCGTCGACGATGCGGGTGAGCACCTGCTCGGGCTTGCCCTCCTCGCGGGCGGTGGCCTCGGCGATGCGGCGCTCGTTCTCGAGCACCTCCGCCGGGACCTCGTCGCGGGTGGTGTAGCTCGGGCGGGCGGCCGCGATGTGCATCGCGACGCCCTTGACGACGTCCTCGTCGGCCCCGTCGTAGGAGACCAGCGCGCCGATGGCCGGCGGCAGGTCCGACGCGCGGCGGTGCAGGTACAGCGCCACCGGGCCGTCGACGTGGATGTAGCGCTTGAGCTCGAGCTTCTCGCCGATGCGCGCCGAGAGGGCCAGGACGGCGTCCTCGACGGTGCCCTCGCCCAGCGTGGCGGCCTTGAGGGCCTCGACGTCGGCGGGCTTCTCGGCCACGGCGACGGCGAGGATCCGGTCGGCCAGCGCCTGGAAGTCCGCGCTCTTGGCGACGAAGTCGGTCTCGCAGTTCAGCTCGACCATCGTGCCGCCCTCGGCGACGACGAGGCCGTTGGCCGTGTCGCGGCCGGCGCGCTTGCCGACGTCCTTCGCACCCTTGATGCGCAGGAGCTCGACGGCCTTGTCGAGGTCGCCCTCGGACTCCTCGAGCGCCTTCTTGCAGTCCATCATCCCGCTACCGGTGAGGTCGCGGAGCTTCTTGACGTCAGCGGCGGAGTAGTTCGCCATGGTGTTTCTCGTCCGTCCTTCTCAGCTGGCGGTCTGCTGGGTGCCGTTGCTGGTGGTGGCCGGGGCGGGCTCGGCGGCCGGGTTCGGCGCGTCGGCCGCGG
>JAPLAT010000604.1 GCA_026393175.1 Pseudonocardiales bacterium | reverse complement strand
CCCGTTCGCCGCTCGTGTACCCCCGAAAGGGCCTTACCGCTCGACTTGCATGTGTTAAGCACGCCGCCAGCGTTCGTCCTGAGCCAGGATCAAACTCTCCAACAAAAACTGGCCCAACAAAAGCCTGCCCGAAAGCAAGCTTAGAAACAAACTGGCATAAACAAAACCAGAATCATGATAAAGCTCGACACACTGTTGAGTTCTCAAAAGACACCCGCACACCGCTGTACTGCGCGAGCAGGACATCCGGGGCGGCCAGCGGACCCTGTTGACCGGGCCTCAGAGCGGGCTTCGTTCTTTCCGGTGTCCCGCTGGCGAAGAGAAAGTTACCGGACGGCTCCAGGGGTGTTTCACCCACCCCCCCGTACCGCGTCCGACGTGCGGAAACAGGGCCTAACGGGGCGGGACGCCCGGGAGCACCTCGTTGCCCAGCGCCGGCAGCGACGGCCGGCACGGGGGCTCCACGGCGTCGTCGGGGTCGAGCGCGTTGAGCACGATCTGCCCGGTGCGCTCGGTCGAGATGATCGACAGGTGGTCGGACAGGTCGATCTCGCACCCGTCCTGCACGACGATGTTCGTCGCGCCCTCGAGGTACCCGCTGGTGTAGGGCACGACGAGCTGGTCGTAGCGGGTCATCACCGTCGTGTAGGTGACGCCCGGCACCAGCGTGCCCTCGGCCTGCATCCGCTCCAGGTACTCCGAGCCGGAGACGAACTGCGGGCACGACTCGCACAGCGGCTCCACCACCGCCTCGGCGGGCTCGCGCACCCCGAGGCCGTCCGCGAGCGCCTCGGTCGGGAGCGGGTCGGCGAGGGTGCCGTCGTAGAGCGGGGTGACCGCGACGTAGTCGTCGGCGACCTCGTCCCCGCCGAGGAACTGCAGCCAGTACTGCGGCATGAGCGTGCCCTCGGAGTGCCCGACGAGGTCGACCCGCTCCGCGCCGGTCGCGGCGAGCACCTCGTCGACGAAGGCGTCGAGCTCCTCGGCGCTCTCCTCCATGCGCGTGAAGCCGCCCACCTGGTCCTGCGGGTACACCGCACCGTCGGGCACGCCGTAGGTGAGCGCGAAGACGCAGTAGCCGGCGTTGGCGAGCAGCGGCGACATCGTCTGCCAGTTGGTGTTCTTCGCCCCGGACAGCCCGTGCACGAGGACCACCGGGTCCGGGTGCTCGGCGTCGGGCTCGCACGACCAGTCGTTGGCCCCGGGCGGGTCCGCGTCCGGGCTGGTCGCGGGCTGCAGCAGCGCCGGGGCGAACCCGTAGGGCACCGGCAGGTCCGGTTCGGCGGCCGCCGCGGGCAGCACCACCGCCCCCGCGAGGACGGCCGCCGCCGTCGCGGCCGTCAGGAAGGTGGCCCCCGCGCTCCATCGCATGCCCGCTCAACGAGCCGGCGTGATCTCGGTTACTCGCGGGTTGTCACTGTGGGTCAGCGATTCGGTGCCGCAGCAGCACACGGCTCCCCCGGTCGTCGTAATGGATGAGCACGGACTCGGCCATGGTGCTCATCAGGCCGATGCCGCGACCGCCCTCGGTGGGCCGCTCGCCGGGCGGGCGCCACTGGCCGTGGTCGACGACCTCGATGCTCAGCGTGGCCGGTCCGGCGGCGTCCGCCTCCTCCGTCCACAGCGTCAGTTCGACGGCACCGGACTCCTCGGGCCCGTAGGCGTGGCGCACGACGTTGGCGGCGGCCTCGTCGACGGCGAGCACGACGTCGGCCGTCTCGTCGTCGCTCAGGGCCAGCGGCGCGAGCCAGCGCGCCAGTTCGCGGCGGATCAGGACGAGCTGCTCGGGGTCGGCGGGCCAGCTGCGGTGCACGAACTCGACGTGCCCCGGGTTCTGCTGCGGCATGATCGCAACGTTCCCACGCCGATGACGAGCGGAAACCCCGCCCACCGCGCGCAGGCGACCATTCGCCCGTTCACCACGTGGCCGCTCCGGCGAACGACGTCACCGGCGGGTCCAGGCCCAGGACGGTGCGGGCGGCGGTGAGGTCGAGGGTGCGCTCGACGCCCAGGTGCCCGATCGCGTAGGCCGTCAGGCCGCGGGCCCGGACGGGCGGGAGCAGCGCCAGCGCGTGCGCGAGCGGCACGGGCAGGTACCGGATGCGCACGCCCGGGGCGCGCGCGGCGAGCAGGGCGGACAGCGCCCGGTCGAGCGTGACGGGCGCCGCGTCGCCCACGTTGTACGTGCCGGGCGGTCCGGTGCAGCCCCGCAGCGCGGCGTCGGCCAGCACGCCGACCGCGGTGAGGGTGTGCCGGACGTCCGGGTGCCCGGGCACCACGAGCGCCGCACCGCGGACGGCGGCGAGCACGCGGGGCAGCAGCGTGGGGTCACCGGGCCCGTACACCGCGTGCGGGCGCAGCACGACGGTCTCCGGCCGCCCCGCGAGCAGCCGTTCCGCGGCGGCCTTCGACGCGCCGTAGGGCGTCGGGTAGCGGGCGACCGGTGCCGCGTCCTCGCGGGCCAGCACGGTCGGCCGGTACGGGTCGTACACGCTGGCCGTGGACACGTGCACCAGCCGCACGCCGGGGAAGCTCGCGACGACGTGCCGGGTGCCGTGCAGGTTCGCCGCCCAGACGGGCCAGGGGTCGGTCGCGTCGGTGACCGCGGCGGCGCAGTGCACCACGGCGTCGACGGCGGGCGGGTCGGGCAGCGGGCCCGCCGCGACGTCCCAGCACCGCTCCCCCGCGACGGCCCGCTCGCCGGCGCCGGGGCGGCGCACCAGCGGGTGCACCTCCCAGCCGCGGTCCCGGGCGGCCGCGACGACGGCCCGGCCGACGAACCCGGCCGCCCCGGTCACCGCGATCCGCACGCCGCCCCCTCGGGCCGCCGGGTCACCGGGCTCCCCCGCCGACGAGGTCGCGCAGCGCGGCGCGGTCGGTCTTGCGGGTGCGGCCCGCCACCGGCAACGCGGGCAGCTCGACGACCTCGTCGGGCAGCGCCGCGGCGTCGACGACGGCGGGCAGCGCCGCCCGCACCCGCTCCGCCAGCCCTGGCGCCGTACCCGGCGCGGCGACGAGGGCCAGCACCACCCGCTCGTCGCCGATCGCGTCCGGTACGCCCACCAGCACCGCCTGGGCGACGCCGGGCAGCGCGGCGATCGCCGGCTCGTGCAGCCCGGGGTAGATGTTCGTGCGGCCCCGGATGATCATGTCGGTGGCCCGCCCGGCCAGCACGATGCGGCCGGCGTCGTCGAGCCGGGCCAGGTCGCCGGTCGTGTGCTCGGTGATCGGCGGCGCCCCGGCGTCCAGGTCGGCGAGGTAGCCGCGGGCCAGGTTCGCCCCGCCGACGACGAGCCGCCCGGCGTCGTCGACGCGGACCCGCACGCCGGGCAGCGGGGCGCCGACGAGGTCGCCCGGCCCGTCGTGGGCGAGCTTCTCCTCCGCCGTCGCAACCGCCACCGGCAGGATCTCGGTCATCCCGTACACGGCCAGGAACTCGACCCCGCGCAGCACCGCCCGGGCCCGGCGCAGCAGCGGGGGCAGCACCGGGGCGGCGCCGAGCAGCACCTGCCGCAGCGAGGACGGCAGCGCGACCCGGCCGGCCTCGACGGCGTCGAGCACGGCGGCGAGGTCGGCGGGCACGAGGAACGTGTGCGTGGCCCCGGCCAGCCCCCTCGCCAGCTCGTCGGGGCGCGCCCCCGGCGCGAAGCCGTGCGGCGGCATCGTCCAGTGCGCGCCGCCGACGAGCGCGGGCAGGCCGAGCAGGAACTGGTCGGTGTGCACCCGGGCGCCCGGCCCGAGCGCGCAGCGACCGGCCAGCACGTCCAGCCCGGCGCCGAGCGACGCGCGGGTGTGCACGACGGCCTTCGGCGCCGCCGTCGTCCCGGCGGTGAAGACCACGACGGCGGCGTCGTGCGCCTCCGACGCCCGCGCGGAGATGCTGGACCCCGTCCCCGCACGCACGAGGGCCGCCAGGCCCACCGCGCCGCGCGGCACCCCGGGCAGCCACGGCCCGACCCGCACGTGACGCTCGGCGAGCGCGCCGTAGTCGGGCAGCAGCACGCCGCGGCGGCGGGCCAGCGCGCGCAGCGGCCCGCGGCCCGCGGCGTGCAGGACCGACTCGGCGGCCGTCCACCGCGCGGCGGCCAGCCCGGTGCGGGCGGCGAACAGCGCCGGGCCGACGCCCGGGTCGGCGAACACGACGGTGCCACCCGCGGCCACGGCCCCCAGGGCGAGCACCACCGCGTCCGGGGAGGGGCGGACGGAGAACAGCATCCGCTCCCCCGGCCCGAAGCCGCGCCCGCCCAGCCCGGCGGCGACGGCCCGGACCCGCCCGGCGAACCCGGCGTGGTCGAGGCGGCCCAGCGCGGGCGCGTCGGGATGCCGCGCGGCCGTCGCGAGGAGGCGCTCGATCAGGTCGGGCACGCCGTCACCACCAGCTCGCGGTAGGCGGGGATGAGGACGCGGTGCGCGACCCGGCGCCGCACCACGCGCACCGGCCCCGCCCCGCGCACGGCGGCCATGACCCGGCGGGCCTGCTCCAGCGCCAGCGGCATGCCCAGGCAGAAGTGCGGCCCGGCGCCGAACCACAGGCTGCGCAGCTCCGGCGGGTGCGCCCGGCCGGGGGCGTAGGGGCCGTGGGCGCGTGCGGCGTTCAGCGTGGCGAGCACGACCCGCTCTCCCGGCGCGACGGCCACGTCGCCGATCCGGGCCGGGGCGGCGACGCGGCGCAGCATCACCGGCGACGGGACGGTGACCCGCAGCTCCTCGTCGAACCGCTCGTCGGGGTCGTCGAGCACGCCCGCGTCGTGGCGCAGCGCGACCAGCCGAGGCAGGAACGACACGACGGTCTCCGTGCCGGTCAGCGCGAACGCCGCGACCGCGCCGAGCGCCTCCCGCTCGGAGAGTCCGAGCGCCCGCATCCGGCCGGGGACCGTGCCCGGGTCGCCGTCGCGGTAGGCGGTCGCGGCGGGCGCGGTGATGCGGGCCAGCGCCGCGCGGCCGCGGGCGACCTGGCGCGGGGTCAGCTCGGGGCGGGCCAGCCGCACCATGGCGGTGACGGAGGTGGCGGCCGCGAACGCGGGACCGGCGGCCGTCGCGGCGTCCAGCCCGATCAGCCCGGCGATGACGGCCCCGGCCAGGCGCTGCGCCACCGGCACGAGGTCGACGGCCTCCCCCGCCGCGAGCCGCCGGGCCAGCTCCGCGCACAGCGGCGCCGCGACCTCCCCGCACAGCGCGGTCACCGCGGCCGGGGTGAACAGCTCGCCGAGCGCCCGGCGCAGCGCCGCGTGCCCGGGCCCCTCCATGTTGAGCAGCACCGACGGGCCGACGACCGGGGTCCACAGCGCCGCGGGCGAGCCGGGACCGGTCTTCGTGAACGCGTCGGTGTCGAGCAGGACCCGCCGGACCAGCGCCGCGTCGGACACGACCACCCCGACCCGCGGCACCCGCACCACCGGCCCGACCCGCGCCAGCGACCGCACCAGCGGGTACGCGACCGGGTGCGCGCCGAGCTGGACCCGGCGCTCCCACACCCCGGGCCCAGTCCCGCGCCCGGCCCCCGCCGCGGCACGGGACGCGTCCGCACCCCGACTCGTGCGCACCAGGACCCCGACTCGCGGGGGGGGGGGTGGCCGGCCCCGCGAGTCGGGGTCTGGGTGCGCACGAGTCGGGGTGCCGGGGTCCCGGATGTCGTGGTCCCGGATGTCGTGGTCCCGTATGTCGACGTGCTCGGGCCGGTAGCGGTGGTCGGCGTACCAGCCCAGCGTCCGGACCAGCCCCCAGGCCCGCACCCGCCGGCTCGACCCCCGCACGACGACGTCGCGCCGCGCGCCGTAGCGGGTGGTCAGCGGGCGCACCGCGTTGACCAGCGCCCGGTCCTCGTGCACGTCCTGGATCCGCGTGCGCGGGAACCCCCCCGCCCGCTCGTACAGGTCCGCGGTGATCGCCATGTTGCAGCCCGCCGACATCACGTAGGGCCCCAGTGCCCCGGCCACGCGGTTGCCCGGCCGGAACCGGCCGAACGTCCCCGCCACCCCGACCGCCCCGACGAGCACCCCGCGCTGCCACGCCGGCAGCCCCTCGTCGCGACGCGGTAGCAGCCGCCCGGCGACGAGGTCGAGGTCGGCGAACGCCGCCCGGATCCGCGCGGTCCAGTCTGGCGCGGGCAGGCAGTCGGCGTCGGTGCGGGCCAGGTGCGTCGCGCCCGCCGCGATCGCCCACCGGATGCCCGTGTCCGCCGCCGCGCCCGTCCC
>JAPLAT010000135.1 GCA_026393175.1 Pseudonocardiales bacterium | reverse complement strand
CCCGTTCGCCGCTCGTGTACCCCCGAAAGGGCCTTACCGCTCGACTTGCATGTGTTAAGCACGCCGCCAGCGTTCGTCCTGAGCCAGGATCAAACTCTCCAACAAAAACTGGCCCAACAAAAGCCTGCCCGAAAGCAAGCTCAGAAACAAACTGGCATAAACAAAACCAGAATCATGATAAAGCTCGACACACTGTTGAGTTCTCAAAAGACACCCGCACACCACCGCGATCCTCGCGGATCGGGCCGGGGCAACTTTTCTATGCTACCTGGTCCGAAGCTCGGGTGCAACACCCGCCGTCCCAGGTCCGCAAGCCTACCAGCCGGAGCCGGTGGGTCGAGCGGGGGTCGGCCGCCGTTCCGCGGGCTGTGACTCTGCGCCGAAGATTTCGTCCCGGTCTGTCGTGCTGCCCGCCGTGGCGACCTGGAGAAAGTTACACAAGGCCCGTGGGGGCAGTCAAACCGGGGGTCCCTTTGCGGCGTCCGCGCAGGTCAGCGGCCTGCGACGCGCACGCCCGCCAGGTTGCGCTTCCCCCGGCGCACGACGAGCCAGCCGCCGGGCAGCAGGTCCGTGGGCGCGGGCGTCCACGCCTCGTCGGTCACCTTCGCGTTGTTCACGTACGCCCCGCCCTCGCCGACGGCCCGCCGTGCGGCGCTGCGGCTCTCGCTCAGCCCGGTCGCGACGAGCAGCTCGACGATGGTCGGCTCCTCCCCCGCCGCGACGTCCGCGCGCGGCACCGCGCCCAGCGCCGCGTCGAGCGTGCCCGCGTCGAGGCCGCCGAGGTCGCCGCGCCCGAACAGCGCACCGCTCGCCGCCACGACCTGGTCGGTCTGGTGCTGCCCGTGGACCAGCGTCGTGAGCTCGGCGGCCAGTGCCCGCTGCGCGGCGCGCAGGTGCGGCCGTTCGGCGACGTCGGCCTCGAGCGCCTCGATCTCCTCGCGCGGGAGGAACGTGAACAGCCGCAGGTACCGGCCCACGTCGGCATCGGCGACGTTGACGAAGTACTGGTACCACGCGTACGGGCTGGTCATCGCCGGGTCGAGCCAGATGTTGCCGCCCCCGGTCGACTTGCCGAACTTGCGGCCCTCGGAGTCGGTCACCAGCGGTGTGGTCAGCGCGTGCACCGTGCCGCCCTCCACCCGCCGGATGAGCTCGACACCGCCGACGATGTTGCCCCACTGGTCGGACCCGCCGATCTGCAGCCGGCAGCCGAGCCTGCGGTAGAGGTGCAGGTAGTCCTGGCTCTGCAGCAGCAGGTAGCTGAACTCCGTGAACGACATGCCCTCGGCCGCGAGCCGGCGCTTCACCGTCTCCCTGGCGAGCATGACGTTGACCGAGAAGTGCTTGCCGACGTCGCGCAGGAACTCCAGCGTGGTCTGCGCGCCCGTCCACTCCAGGTTGTCGACGACCAGTGCCCCGGTCGGGGAGTCGTCGAACGTCACGAACCGCTCGAGCTGTCCGCGGATGCGGGTCGCCCACTCCGTGACCGTCTCGGCGCTGTTGAGGGACCGCTCGCCGACGTCACGGGGGTCGCCGATCATGCCGGTCGCGCCGCCCGCCAGCACGATCGGCCGGGCGCCGGCCTCCTGGAAGCGCCGCAGCGTGAGCAGCGGGACGAGGTTGCCGGCGTGCAGGCTGGGCGCGGACGGGTCGAAGCCGCAGTAGAGCGTGAGGACCCCGTCCGCGAGGTCGCGGCGCAGGGCGTCGCGGTCGGTGCTCTGCGCGATCAGGCCGCGCCACTCCAGGTCGTCGAGGATGTCCGCACTCACGGGCCCATCCTCGCGCAGGCCGCTAGCGGGTTGCGGGGCGGACCCGGCCCGGCCGGTAGGGGCTCACGGCGGGCGACCCGGCGACCGAGAACCGCCACGGCAGGTCCCGCGCGCTGGCCACGCCCACCCGCGGCCCGGCGACGATCCGGTCCGCAGGCACCCGCGGCCCGGCGAGCACCCGCACCGGGGACGCGGCGCTCGTCACGTCGACGCCGTTGCGCTCCCGGGTCAGGCCCAGCAGCGACGCGAGCCGGGCCGGACCGCGGGCCAGGTCGGCGTCGCGGCGGGCGGTGGGACGGCGCCGGCGCGCGACGTCGAGATCGGACACGACCTCCCCCGCCCGCAGCAGCACCGCCCCCGCCTCGCCGTCGTCGAGGCAGCTGACGTTCGCGCAGAAGTGCATGCCGTAGACGAAGTACACGTACAGCCGCCCCGGCGGGCCGAACATCACCGCGTTGCGCGGCGTCCGGCCGCGGTAGCTGTGCGAGGCCGGGTCGTCGGCGCCGCGGTACGCCTCGACCTCGACGAGGCGTACCGCGACCGTGCCGTCCGGGGTGTCGGCCTCGACGGTGCACCCCAGCAGCCGCACGGCGGCCGGGAGCACGTCCGTCGCCAGCTCCTCGGGATCGAGGAGCGAGGTCAACGGGAGGCGAGCGCCAGCTCGACGCAGACCGCGACCCCGCGCATGGCCTTCTCCACCTCGTCGAGCGGCGGGAACGTCGGCGCGAGCCGGATCGTGGCGTCCTTCGGGTCGACGCCGCCGGGGTGCGTCGCGCCGGCCGGGGTCAGCGCGATGCCGGCGGCCTTCGCCAGCCGGACGATCTCGGTGGCCGTGCCGTCCGGCACCGTCAGCGTGACGAAGTACCCGCCCTTGGGCGTGGACCACGAGACGCCCGGGGTGTCGGCGAAGTGCTCGGTGAGGATGGAGTCCAGCACCGCGAACTTCGGCGCGATGAGCTCGCGGTGCTTCGCCATGTGCGCCGCGACGCCGGCCGCGTCGCCGAAGAACAGCGCGTGGCGCAGGTGGTTGACCTTGTCCGGGCCGATGGTGCGCTTGGCCGTGAGCTTCAGCCACCAGTCCACGTTGGCGGCCGACGAGCCGAGGAACGCGACGCCCGCCCCGGCCAGGGTGATCTTGGACGTGGACCCGAACACGAACGGCCGGTCCGGGTGGCCCGCCTCGGCGGCCAGGGCCAGCACGTCGGCGATCTCGACCGCCTCGTCGGTGAGGTGGTGCACGGCGTAGGCGTTGTCCCACATGATCCGGAAGTCCGGCGCGGCCGTCGGCATGGCCGCCAGCCGGCGGGTGACCTCGTCGGAGTAGACGGCGCCGTCGGGGTTGGCGTACTTCGGCACGCACCAGATCCCCTTGATCGACGCGTCCTCGGCGACGAGCCGCTCGACGGCGTCCATGTCGGGGCCCTCGGGCGTCATCGGGACGCTGCGCAGCTCGATCCCCAGCCGCTCGCACACCCCGAAGTGGCGGTCGTAGCCGGGCACCGGCGCGAGGAACACGACGCGCTCCTCGTCCACCCAGCGGCGCTCCGCCCCGGGGAGCGGCGAGAGCAGCGCGTGCACGAGCATGTCGTGCATGAGCTCCAGCGAGGAGTTGCCGAACGCGACGAGCTGGTCGACCGGCACCTGCAGGGCGGGCGCGAAGATCTCCCGCAGCTCCTTGAGCCCCTGCAGGCCCTGGTAGTTGCGGGTGTCGGTGCCGTCGGCGGCCTTCACGACATCGCCGGGCAGCGACAGCATCGCGTTCGACAGGTCGAGCTGCGCGGCCGACGGCTTGCCGCGCGTCAGGTCGAGCGCCATGCCCTGCGCGACGAGCGCGTCGTACGCCTCCTGCGCGCGGGTCGCGAGTTCGGTGGTCATGCGGATCCTCCCAGCGTGAGTGCGTCGCGGGCGGCGGCCACGGCGACGCGCAGGTCGTCGATCTGCTCGGCGACGCGCTCCCCCGCGGTCCCGCCGCGGGCGTCCCGCGAGGCTATCGACCCCGCGACGGTGAGCACCTCGCGGACCCCCGGCGTGAGCGCGGGGTGGACGGCGGCGAGCTCGGCGTCGGTCAGGTCCTCCAGGCCCGCGCCGCGGGCCTCCGCGACCCGGACGCAGCCGCCCGCCGCCTCGTGCGCCACCCGGAACGGGACGCCCTGCCGCACCAGCCACTCGGCGACGTCCGTCGCCAGGGTGAACCCGGCCGGGGCGAGCGCGGCGAGGCGGTCGGTGTGGAAGGTCAGCGTCGCGACCATCCCGGCGACGGCGGGGAGAAGGAGCTCGAGCTGCTCGACGGAGTCGAACAGCGGCTCCTTGTCCTCCTGCAGGTCGCGGTTGTAGGCCAGCGGCAGGCCCTTGAGCGTGGCGAGCAGCCCGGTGAGGTTGCCGATCAGCCGGCCCGCCTTGCCCCGGGCCAGCTCGGCGACGTCGGGGTTCTTCTTCTGCGGCATGATCGAGCTGCCCGTGGAGAACGCGTCGTCGAGCGTGACGTAGGAGAACTCCGCCGTGGCCCAGACGATCACCTCCTCCGCGATGCGGGACAGGTCGACCGCCGTCATGGC
>JAPLAT010000088.1 GCA_026393175.1 Pseudonocardiales bacterium | reverse complement strand
TGGTGGCCTCGGTCGGGGCGGAGGAGGCCGCGGCCCGGGTGCGCAGCGGGGAGGTGCCCGAGGCCGTCGCCCTGGAGACCCGCGCCCGGCGCGGCGTCGACCGCTCGGCCGCCGACCTGGCCGCCGCCCGCGCGGCCGGGGTCCGGCTGGTCGTCCCGGAGCACCCGGAGTGGCCCGCGGCGGCGTTCACGGCCCTGGCGGGATGCGGGGTGGCGGAGCTTGCCCCGCCGGTGGCCCTGTGGGTCCGCGGCCCCGGGCGGCTCGCCGCGCTCACCGAGCGGGCCGTCGCGCTCGTCGGGGCGCGGGCCGCCACCGCGTACGGCGCGCACGTGGCCGCTGATCTCGGCGCGGGGCTCGCCGCCCTCGGGCACACGGTGGTCTCGGGGGCCGCGATCGGGGTCGACGGGGCCGCGCACCGGATCGGCGAGACCGGCCTGGTGGTGAGCGAGTACCCGCCGGGCAGCGTCCCGGGGCGGCACCGGTTCCTCGTGCGCAACCGGCTGATCGCCGCGCTGGCGGCGGGCACCGTCGTCGTCGAGGCGGGGCTGCGCAGCGGCGCGGCGCGCACCGCGGCCGACGCGGCGACGCTCGGGCGCCCGGTGATGGCCGTGCCGGGGCCGGTCACGTCGGCCCAGTCGGCCGGGTGCCACCGCCTCCTGCGCGAGGGTGCCGAGCTGGTCACCCGCACCGAGGAGGTGCTGGAGGCGCTCGGTCCGCTCGGGGCCGTCGCCCCGGAGGAGCCGCCCGGCCCGCGGCGGGCCACCGACGGCCTCGACCCCGTCGGCCTGCGGGTGCACGACGCCCTGCCGGCCCGCGACCCCCGCGCCGCGGCCTGGCTGGCGCTGGAGGCGGGCGTGCCGGTCGGGGCCGTACGTGCGGCGCTGCTGGACCTGGAGCGCCGGGGGTTGGTCCGCCAGGCCGACGGCCTGTGGCAGCGCCGCCCGGAGCGCCGCCGTGCCGGGGGCCGGTGATGATCCGCACCGAGGGTTGGACCGGCCGGGAGCGGGGGAACAACACTGCGTGCCTCCCACCCGCTCGTCCCCGCTCCGCCAGATGCTCGACGCCCGGGAGCTCGGACTGCCGCTCCCCGGACACGGCTCCACCGGCCGACGCTGGGAGGCGCTCGCGGGCTGGGGCCGCCACGACCTGTCGCTGGCCCGGCTGGCGGAGGGGCACACCGACGCCGTGGCGATCCTCGCCGAGGGCGGCCGCGGCGTGCGGACCGGCCTGCTCTACGGCGTCTGGGCGGCCCGGTCGGGGGGCACCGGCGCGCGGCTGCGGGACGCGCCGTCGGGACGGGTGCTGGAGGGCACGGTCCGCTACTGCTCCGGGGCGCGCACGATCGACCGGGCCCTCGTGGTGGCCGACCCGCCCGGCGGCGGGCTGCCGGTCCTCGTGGACGTGGACCTGCACCACACGGGTGTGCGACCGGACCCCGACAGCTGGTGCACCCCCGCCATGGCCGGCGCCGACACCCTCGACGTGGCATTCGGCGCGGTGCCCGTCGACGACGACGCCGTCGTCGGGCCGCCGGGTTGGTACACCACGCGGCCCGGCTTCGCACCGGGCGGCGGAGGAGTCGCCGCGGTGTGGTGGGGCGGCGCCGCCGGTGTGCTCGACCGGCTCGCGGGCCCGGCCGCGGGTGACCCGCACCGCCTCGCCCACCTCGGCGAGCTGCACGCCGTGCACGCGGCGGCCGGCGCGCTGCTGGAGCGCACCGCCGCCGCCGTGGACGCCGACCCGGTCGGCGACCACCGCACCGCCGTCGCGTTGCTGCGCTCGGCG
>JAPLAT010000060.1 GCA_026393175.1 Pseudonocardiales bacterium | reverse complement strand
CGTCCCGAACGGTCACGCAGCGTGGGATACGTCACGCATCGTGTCGATCATGGCCGTTCACGGCCCCTCCGACGGGGTCGACGGGGTCGCGCGGCCGGGTCGGCCCGCAGCCGCCCCCCACTCCGCCCCCACGTTCCTGAGCTGCGATTTCTCCGATGCGCCTGCCCCGGAGCGGGCGCGCTTCGGGTTGACGGTGGTGCGAAGTGGGGTAGTGTGGTGATCGCTGGGGCCAGGCGGGGCCGCAGAGCGGAGGTGGTGTCGGTGTTCCTCGGCACCTACACGCCGAAGCTGGACGACAAGGGGCGGCTCACGCTGCCCGCGAAGTTCCGGGACGAGCTGCGAGGCGGGCTGATGATCACCAAAGGGCAGGACCACTGCCTCTACGTGTTCACCAGGGAGGCCTTCGCCGAGATGGCCCGCAAGGTCTCCTCGGCGCCGCTCACCAGCGAGTCGGCCCGCGTCTTCCAGCGCAACCTCTTCTCGGGCACCGACGACCAGAACCCCGACGCGCAGGGCCGCATCGCCATCAACCCGGAGCTGCGGCGCTACGCGGGGCTGACCAAGGACTGCGTGGTGATCGGCGCGTTCACTCGTGCCGAGATCTGGGACGCGCAGGCCTGGCAGCGCTACCAGGACGAGCACGAGGACGAGTACGCGAAGGCGCAGGAGGAGGTGCTGCCCGGGCTCATCTGAGTCCGGGGAGGGCCCGTACCGCCGGTGCCCCCTCCCGGGTGCCGCGTCCCCTTCCCCTCACCGACGACCCTGGCGCACCTTCCCCGGTGCCAGGTCCGTCGACGAGGGGGAGGCGGGCGCGGTCCCCGGGAGGGGGCACCGGGTGTCGGCGGCTGGGGAGCGCGACGGGTGCGGGTGGTGTCGGTGGGCCGGGCCGGTGGGGCAGGGGCGTGGGAGGTGAGCGGTGCAGACACGTGAGGACGGGCCGGCTGGGGCCAGGCACGTCCCGGTGCTCCTGCCCCGCGTCGCCGACCTGCTCGCCCCCGCCCTCACCGGCCGGCCCGCGACGCTGGTGGACGCCACGCTGGGTCTCGGCGGCCACGCGGCGGCCCTGCTGGCGGCGCACCCGCAGCTCACCCTCGTCGGGCTCGACCGCGACACCGACGCCCTCGCCATGGCCGGGCGCCGGCTCGTCGCCTTCGCCGACCGCACGCACCTGGTGCACGCGGTCTACGACCGCATCGGGGAGGTCGTCGAGGAGCTGGGGGTGGGCCCGGTCGAGGGGATCCTGTTCGACCTCGGCGTGTCCTCGCTGCAGCTCGACGCCACGGCCCGCGGGTTCTCCTACTCCCACGACGCCGATCTGGACATGCGGATGGACCAGACGCGCGGCATCACCGCCGCCGAGGTCCTCAACACCTACCCGGTGCCCGCGCTCGCCAGGGTGCTGCGCGAGTACGGCGAGGAGCGCTTCGCCCTGCGCATCGCGCAGGCCGTGGCGCGGCGCCGGGAGACCGCGCCGCTCACGCGCAGCGCGGAGCTGGTGGAGCTGCTCTACGCGGCCGTCCCCGCGGCGTCGCGGCGCACCGGCGGGCACCCGGCGAAGCGCACGTTCCAGGCGCTGCGCATCGAGGTGAACGCCGAGCTCGAGGCCCTGCGCGCCGCGTTGCCCGCGGCGCTGGACGTGCTCGCGCCGGGCGGGCGGATGGTCGTCCTGTCCTACCAGTCGCTGGAGGACCGGATGGTCAAGCGCGAGTTCGCGGAGCGCGCGGCGTCGCGGTCGCCGGTGGGGCTGCCGGTCGAGCTGCCCGGGCACGGGCCGGAGATGCGGCTGCTCGTGCGGGGGTCGGAGCCCGCGGGTGAGGACGAGATCGCGGACAACCCGCGCGCGGCGTCGGTGCGCCTGCGCGCGATCGAACGGATCGGCACGGCGAGGGCGGGGGATCGGGCGACATGAACGAGCGGCAGCGAGCGGGTCATGGGGACGGCGCGTACGCGCCTCCGGGCGTCGGCGAGGTCGGACGATGAGCGCCCCGGTCACGGAGCGGGCGAGGGTGCGCACCGCGCCCGCCCCGGCGCGCCGGGCGGCACCGGCCATCCCCGTCCAGCGGGGGGCCGACACGGCGGCGCGGCGGGCCTACGCGCGCCGCGAGGAGCGGCTGCGCCGCCTCACCAGAGCGCCGGGTCC
>JAPLAT010000031.1 GCA_026393175.1 Pseudonocardiales bacterium | reverse complement strand
AGCTCTGCCCCAAGGGCGCGGCGTCGGAGCAGCTGGTGAACAACCCGGGCCGGGTCACCACCGTCCGGTACCGGCGCCCCGGCGGCACCGAGTGGGAGGACCTCGACCTCGACCGGGCCATGCACATGATCGCGGACCGGGTGCTCGACACCCGGCGGCGGACCTGGCAGGACACCGCCGAGGACGGCAGTCCGCTGCGCCGCACCATGGGCATCGCCCACCTCGGCGGCGCGACGCTGGACAACGAGGAGAACTACCTCATCAAGAAGCTCTACACGGCGCTCGGCGCGATCCAGGTGGAGAACCAGGCGCGTCTTTGACACAGCTCCACCGTCCCCGGTCTGGGGGCCTCGTTCGGTCGTGGCGGCGCCACGACGTTCCAGCAGGACCTCGCCAAGAGCGACTGCATCGTCATCCAGGGCTCGAACTTCGCCGAGTGCCATCCCGTCGGGTTCCAGTTCGTCATGGACGCCAAGCTGCGCGGCGCCAAGGTGATCCACATCGACCCGCGGTTCACCCGGACCTCGGCGCTGGCCGACCTGCACGTCCCGCTCCGCGCGGGCACCGACATCGCCCTGCTGGGCGGGCTCATCCGGCACGTGCTCGAGGGCGGGCACGAGTTCCGCGAGTACGTGACCGCGTACACGAACGCCTCGGCGATCATCGACGAGGACTACCGCGACACCGAGGACCTGGACGGGCTGTTCAGCGGCTGGGAGCCCGACGAGCGCGCCTACGACCTGTCGTCGTGGCAGTACCAGGGCGCCGAGCCCGCCGTGCCGTCGGCGGGCGCCGACGACGGCGCGGCACCCGCCCCGCGCGAGGGCATCGACCCCGACGAGACGCCGGAGCAGGACCGCCGCGAGCGGCAGCACGGCGAGGGCGAGCAGCGCCGGACCGCGGGCGGTGACCAGTACGGCAGCGGGGGCGCGTCGGTCGGCGCCCGCCCGGACCGCGACGAGACGCTGCAGCACCCCCGCTGCGTGTTCCAGATCCTGCGCCGCCACTACGCCCGCTACACCCCGGAGTTCGTGGAGCGGGTCTGCGGCATCCCGGTGGCCACGTTCCACGAGCTGGCCGACGCCATCACGACCCACAGCGGCCGGGAGCGCACCACGAACTGGTCCTACGCGGTGGGGTGGACCCAGCACACCGTGGGCGTGCAGTACATCCGGGCGGCGTCGATCCTGCAGGCGCTCCTGGGCAACATCGGCCGGCCGGGGGGCGGGATCCTCGCGCTGCGCGGGCACGCCTCGATCCAGGGTTCCACCGACATCCCCACCCTGTTCAACATCCTGCCCGGGTACCTGCCGATGCCGGCGGACGAGCGCGGCGAGTCGCTGGCCGACTACATCGCGCCCGACGCCGGCAAGCCCGGCTTCTGGGGCGACATGCCGCACTACGTCGTCAGCCTGCTCAAGGCCTGGTTCGGCGACGCGGCCACCGCGGACAACGACTACGGCTTCGACTGGCTGCCGCGGCTGACCGGGGACCACAACAACTACGCGACCGTGCTCGACATGGCCGACGGGAAGGTGCCCGGCTACATCATCGCCGGGGAGAACCCGGCCGTGGGCAGCGCGAACGGGCGCCTGCAGCGCAAGGCGCTGGCCGCGGCGGAGTGGCTGGTCGTCCGGGACTTCTCCATGATCGAGACCGCGACGTTCTGGAAGGACTCCCAGGAGGTCCGCGACGGCGAGGTGCGCACCGAGGACATCGGCACCGAGGTCTTCTTCCTGCCCGCCGCGACGCACACGGAGAAGGACGGCACGTACACCAACACCCAGCGCCTGCTGCAGTACCGGCACAAGGCCGTCGAACCCCCGGACGACGCCCGGTCGGACCTGTGGTTCTTCTACCACCTGGGCCGGATCCTGCAGGAGCGGCTGAGCGGGTCGACCGACCCGCGCGACGCGCCGCTGCAGGCGCTGACCTGGACCTACGCCACGGAGGGCCCGAACGCCGACCCCCTCGCCGACGACGTGCTGAAGGAGATCAACGGGCGTGGCCCCGACGGCGAGCTGCTCACCGCCTACACCCAGCTGCGCGACGACGGCTCCACGTCCTCGGGCTGCTGGATCTACTGCGGCGTCTACGCCGACGGGGTGAACCAGGCCGCCCGCCGCCGACCGGCCCGGGAGCAGGACTGGGTCGCCGCGGAGTGGGGATGGGCGTGGCCCGCGAACCGCCGCCAGCTCTACAACCGGGCCTCCGCCGACCCGGACGGGCGGCCCTGGAGCGAGCGCAAGGCGCTCGTGTGGTGGGACGGGGAGCGGTGGACCGGGCACGACGTGCCCGACTTCCCGGCCACGACGGCACCGCACCACGTGCCGCCCGAGGGCGCGAAGGGGCCCGCCGCGCTGGGCGGCGACGACGCGTTCATCATGCAGACCGACGGGAAGGCCTGGCTGTTCGCGCCCGCCGGCCTCGTCGACGGGCCGATGCCCACGCACTACGAGCCGGTGGAGACCCCGCACCGCAGCGTGCTGCACCCCGACCGGTCGGTGAACCCCGCCGTGAAGACCTACGACCGCGAGGACAACCGCCACCACCCGGTGGGCTCGCCGGTCTTCCCGTTCGTGCTCACCACCTACCGGCTCACCGAGCACCACACCGCGGGGGGCATGAGCCGCTACGTGCCCTACCTCGCCGAGCTGCAGCCCGAGGCGTTCTGCGAGGTCTCGCCCGAGCTCGCGGCCGAGCGCGGGCTCACCCCCGGCGGCTGGGCCACGGTCGTCACCGCGCGCAGCGCCATCGAGATGCGCGTGCTCGTCACCGAGCGGATGACACCGCTGCGGATCGACGGCGGGCAGACCCACCAGATCGGCATCCCCTGGCACTTCGGGCACGGCGGCATCGCCACCGGCGACAGCGCCAACGACCTGCTGTCCGTCGCGCTCGACCCCAACGTCCACATCCAGGAGTCCAAGGTGCTGACCTGCGACATCCGTCCCGGCCGCAAGCCCACCGGCCCCGCGCTGGCCGCGCTGGTGGCCGACTACCGAGCCCGCGCGGGCCTGGCATGAGGCCCGGGGACACGCCGGACCACCCGACCCTGCGGGCGGACACGCCGGGGGCGGGCGACACGGCGGACCCGACGGCGGGCTTCGCGTCCAACGTCGGCACCGCGCACACCACGCCGCTGACCGGGCAGCCCGAGCGCGCGCTGCACCTGGGCATGCCCGAGGTGCGCCCGCCCCGCTACGGCTTCTTCACCGACACGTCGGTCTGCATCGGCTGCAAGGCCTGCGAGGTGGCGTGCAAGGAGTGGAACGAGGTGCCGGCCGACGCCGGGCCCAGCGGCAGCGGCCCCACCGACGCGGGTGCGCTGCGCGACATGAACCTGCTCGACATGTCCTACGACAACACCGGGGCGCTCGGGGCGAACACCTGGCGGCACGTCGCGTTCGTGGAGGGCCCGCCGAAGCGGGGGACGGGCGACGTCCGGTGGCTGATGTCCTCCGACGTCTGCAAGCACTGCACGCACGCGGCCTGCCTCGACGTCTGCCCCACGGGCTCGCTCATCCGCACCGAGTTCGACACCGTCTACGTGCAGCCCGACATCTGCAACGGGTGCGGCTACTGCGTCCCGGCCTGCCCCTACGGCGTGATCGACATCCGGCCCGAGGACGGCAGGGCCTGGAAGTGCACGCTCTGCTACGACCGCACGAAGGACGGCCTCACACCCGCCTGCGCGCAGGCCTGCCCGACGGAGTCGATCCAGTTCGGGCCGCTCGACGAGCTGCGCGAGCGGGCCGACCGCAGGCTGGAGCAGCTGCACGGCCAGGGCGTGGTCGAGGCGCAGCTCTACGGGCGCGACCCCGACGACGGCGTCGGCGGGGACGGGGCGTTCTTCCTGCTGCTCGACGAGCCGGAGGTCTACGGCCTGCCGCCGGACCCCGTGGTCACCACGCGGGACCTGCCGGCCATGTGGCGCCGCGCCGCGGTGGCCGCCGCCGGGCTGGCCGTTGCCGTCGCCGGTGCGTTCCTCGGGGGCGGATGATGACCGGACCGACCCGGCGGCGCGGCCGCAAGCGGATCAAGGGCTCGATGGTCCCGGAGGCCGAGTTCACCTCCTACTACGGCCGGCCGATCCTCAAGAAGCCCACGTGGAAGAACCCCGACGTGCCGCTCTACCTGTGGGTGGGCGGCATGGCGGGCACCTCGGCCGTCGTCGCGGCCCTCGGCGAGGCCACCGGGCGGCCCGCGCTGCGCCGCGGCGGGCGGCTCGTCGGCGCGGGCGGCGCCGTCGTCGGCACCGTGGCGCTGGTGCACGACCTGGGCCGCCCCGCGCGGTTCCTCAACATGCTGCGGGTGTTCAAGCCGACCTCCCCGCTCTCGGTCGGCACGTTCATCCTGTCCCCGTTCGCGGCGCTGGTGTCGGCCGCCGCGGCGAGCGAGCTCACCGGGGTGGCGCCGCGACTCGGCAGCGCCGCGGGCTGGGGCGCCGCGCTGCTCGGACCGCCGCTGGCGAGCTACACCGGTGTCCTGTTCGCCAACACCGCCGTACCGGCCTGGCACGAAGCGCACGGCGAGCTGCCTGTGCTGTTCGCGGCCAGCGGCGCGGCCGCCGGGGCGGGCGCGCAGCTCGTCGTGACCGGGCTGCTCGGCTCGCCCGCGCGGGAGCGGACGCCGATGGTGCGCCTCGCCGTCGCGGGCGCGGTGGCCGAGCTGGCCGGTGGGGAGTACCTGGAGAAGCGGCTCGACCGCCTTCCCGGCGACCTCGCCGGGGCCTACCGCACCGGCCGGGCCGGCCGCTGGCGGCACGTGGCCCGCGCCCTCACCGCCGTCGGGGGCGTGCTCGCGGCCTTCGGGACCCGGTCCCGCGGCGCGGCCGTCGCCGGGGGCGTCGCGCTGGCCGCGGGGTCCCTGGCCACCCGGTTCGCCGTGTTCGACGCCGGGCTGGCGTCCTCGCAGGACCCGGCGCACGTCGTCGTGCCGCAGCGGGCGCGCCTGGAGGAGCAGGGCCGTTCGGCCGCGGACGGCTCGTGGCTGGCGGGGGAGGGCGCCACCAGCCCGGTGCCGCGCTGAGGGGCACGGCCCGGGCGGGGCGTGCTCCCCGGCCCGGTCGTCCCCGGCCCCGTCATTCC
>JAPLAT010000623.1 GCA_026393175.1 Pseudonocardiales bacterium | reverse complement strand
GCGCGCGCCCTCCAGCCACTTGCCGAACTGGCCGTCGCGGACGTGCTCGGGCACCCAGGTGATCTCCTGGTTCAGCTCCACCATCCGGTCGCGGAACGCCGTGACCTGCACGAACCATGAGTCGACGGCGCGCTGGATGAGTGGGGTGCCGCAGCGCCAGCAGTGCGGGTAGGGGTGGTCGTAGGTCTCGTGACGCAGCAGCACGCCGTGCACGTACGGCGCGGTGCCCTCCTTGAGGTCGCGGATGATCTGGCCGTTGGCGTCGAACACCTGCATCCCGGCGTAGGGCGCCACGCGGGCGTCGAACTCGCCCTTGGCGTCCACCGGCACGACGGCCTCGATGCCTGCCGCGTCGGTGACGACCTTGTCCTCCTCACCGAAGGCGGGGGCGATGTGCACGATGCCGGTGCCGTCCTCGACCGTGACGTAGTCGGCGGCCAGCACCACGTGGGCGTTGGGGTGGCCGGCGAAGAAGTCGAAGGGCGGGACGTAGGACAGCCCGAGCAGCTCGGTGCCGGGCAGGGTGCGCAGCACGGTGGGCTCCTCGCCCAGCTCCCGCGCGTAGGCCCCGAGCCGGGCGGCGGCCAGCACGTACCGCTCGCCACGAACGGCACCTCCGTCCCCGCCTTCGGGACGAGGGTGCCGTTCGTGGCCCGGGGCGGGCTCCACCAGCACGTAGTCCACCCCGGGGTTGACGGCCATCGCGAGGTTGCTCGGCAGCGTCCAGGGGGTGGTCGTCCAGATCAGGGCGCGGGCCCCGTCGAGGTCGGTACCGGGGGCGGTGAGCTCCAGCCCGACGGTGACGGCCGGGTCCTGCCGGTCGGTGTAGACGTCGTCCATCCTGGTCTCGGTGGCCGACAGCGGGGTCTCGCAGCGCCAGCAGTACCAGAGCACCCGGAAGCCGCTGTAGACCAGACCTTTGTCCCACAGGGTCTTGAAGGCCCACAGGACGGACTCCATGTAGTCCAGGTCGAGGGTCTTGTAGTCGTGGTCGAAGTCGACCCAGCGGGCCTGGCGGGTGACGTACTCGCGCCACTCGCCCGTGTAGCGCAGCACGGAGGCGCGGCAGGCCTCGTTGAACGCGGCGACCCCCATCGCCTCGATCTCGGACTTGTGCTTGATCCCGAGCTGGTGCTCGGCCTCGACCTCGGCGGGAAGGCCGTGGGTGTCCCAGCCGAACCGGCGCTCCACGCGGCGCCCGCGCATGGTCTGGTAGCGCGGCACCACGTCCTTGACGTAGCCGGTGAGCAGGTGCCCGTAGTGCGGGAGCCCGTTGGCGAAGGGCGGGCCGTCGTAGAAGACGAACTCGTTCGCGCCGTCCTTCCCCGGGTCGCGGGCCTCGACGGAGGCGACGAAGGTGTCGTCGCGCTCCCAGAAGTCGAGGACCTCGCGCTCGAGCGCGGGGAACGACGGGTGCGGCGGGACGGTCGGGTAGCCGGTCATCGGTGGTGCTCCTCGTGCAGCGTGTGGCTCGTGCCTGCACGGGGACGACGACCCTCGCGGACCGCCGCGGTACCACCCCGCTTGCCGCCCCTGCGCGGGACGGCCACTCGTCGGGCGGCGATGACGGGCCGCACCCGTCCGGTTCTACTCCGGGCGGTCACCCGCCCGTTTCTTCCGGAGGCTCCCCGGTGATGGCCGGATCGGTGCCTGTGACGTCGAGGGTAGCGCCGTGGCGCCACCCGGTATTCCGCCGGGGCCTCCCGGCGGGGTCGCTCCTAGGAGCGGGCGGCGGCGTGCCGGCCCGCCAGGGTGCGGTCGGGCGTGCAGAAGCCGCACGGGGTGAACCCGAGCTCGACGGCCTCGCGGGCCGGGAGCGGGATGAGCGGCGCGGCGACCAGGGAGCGGCAGCCGGGCACGTGGTAGCGGGGCTGCTCGTCGACGACGAGGACCTCGTCGTCCAGCCCGGCGACGAGCGCGGCCGTCTGCTCGTCGCGCGTCTCCTCGGGCGGCTCGCCGCCGGACGACGGCGGCTCCCCCGCGGCCCGGTCCCCTGCCAGGGGCTCCTGCGCCGCGGGGTCCCCGGGCGGCGGGGCCTGTCCCTCCGGAGCCTGCGGCCCGGCGTCCCGGCCCGTCGGGCCGTCGCCGGCCGCCACCGCGGTGGTGGCCGCGGCACCGCTGTCGACGACGGAGGGCGGGCTGACCGCCCGGGTGGTGTCGCCGGACGTCGTGTTCCCGGCCGGGGTGGCGGGCGCGTCGGGGGCGCCGGCGGTGGACGCCGCCGTGTCGGTCCCGGCGGTGCCGTCCCCGCGGGCGGGGTCGGCGGGCGCCGCGACGACGACGGTGCCCTCGGCGGGTCCGCCCTGCGGCTCCGCGCTCGGGACGACGACGGTGGACTCGGGCGGCGGGGGCGGGGGCACCGCGCCGGCCGGGACCGCCACGGTGGCCGGGGCCTCGCCGGACGGCCGCTTGGTCAGGTCGGGCGCCGCGCTCGCACCGGCGGCACCCGCCGTGGGGACGACGCTCGTCGCCCCCGCTCCGACGCCCTCATCCGTGACGCTGGGTGACGAAAAGTCCCCCGATGGTGTCGTACCGCCAGGAGCGCCGGACGGTCCGCCGGCTGAGCCGGACGGTTGGACGACGGGCATCACGATCGTCTGCTCGGCGTCGGCGGCCGCGTCGAACCGGGCCGGCGGGCCGGACGGCCCGAACCCGGGCGACCCGAACCCCGGGGACCCGGACGCCTGGGACACCGGGGGCCC
>JAPLAT010000665.1 GCA_026393175.1 Pseudonocardiales bacterium | reverse complement strand
ACGGTGTTGCCGTGCATCGGGTCGCACTGCCAGATGACCTTGTGGCCGGACGCCTCGACCTTCTCCACGATCGCCGGGAGCACGTCGCGGACCTTGCCGTTGCCCATCCGGGAGATCAGCGTGAGCCGGCCGGGGGTGCCGTGCGGGTCCAGCCGCTCCACGTACTCGACGGCCAGCTCGGGCGAGGTGCTCGGGCCGATCTTCAACCCGATCGGGTTGGCCAGCAGCTCCGCGAACGCGACGTGCGCGCCGTCGAGCTGGCGGGTGCGCTCGCCGATCCACAGGAAGTGGGCCGAGAGGTCGTAGAGCCGCGGCTCGGCGTGGGTGGTGTCCATCCGCAGCAGCGCGCGCTCGTAGTCCAGCAGCAGTGCCTCGTGGCTGGCGTAGAACTCCACCGAGTGCAGGTTGTGGTCGTCCACGCCGCAGGCGTCCATGAACCGGACGGCGCGCTCGATCTCCGCCGCCACCGCCTCGTAGCGCTCCCCGGCGGCCGAGGTGCGCACGAAGTCCTTGTTCCAGTCGTGCACGGTGGTGAGGTCGGCCATGCCGGTCGCGGTCAGCGCGCGGACCAGGTTCATCGCGGCGCCCGCGTTGGCGTAGGCGCGCACCATGCGCGTGGGGTCGGGGGTGCGCGCCCCGGCCTCGGCGACGATCGAGTGGACGATGTCGCCGCGGTAGGACGGCAGCCCCAGCGCGTCGACGGGCGAGCTGCGCGGCTTGGCGTACTGCCCGGCGATCCGGCCGACCTTCACCACCGGCGTGGACGCGCCGTAGGTGAGCACGATCGCCATCTGCAGCAGCGAGCGGATGGTGGCGCGGATGTGCGGCTCGGTGTTGTCGACGAAGGTCTCCGCGCAGTCCCCGCCCTGCAGCAGGAACGCGCGGCCGTTCGCGACGTCGGCCAGCCGCTCGCGCAGCCGGTCCACCTCCGGCGGCAGCACGACGGGCGGCACGCTCTCCAGCACCGTGCGGACGTGCGCGACGGCGGCGGCGTCGGGCCAGTCGGGCTGCTGCGCGGCCGGGCGGGCCAGCGCGTCGTCGAGGCGGCCGCGCAGGTCGGCGGGCAGCGGGGGCAGCTCGGGAAGCACTTCGACCGGGGCGTCGACGGTCCAGTTCACGTCCCCAGAGTAGTGCGGCGACCGCCGCCGGGCGGATGCACCCGGACGGCGGGTTTGCCGGGCCGGGTCACCCACCCGGCCGTCACCCGGACGGCCCCGGTGACCGGGCCGCCGCCGGGGTACTCCACCCCATGGCAACCCTCCTGTGGATCCTCGCCGTCGTGCTCGTCATCGCCGGCATCGTCTCGATCGTCCGTCGCCAGCTCGTGCTGGGGATCGTCCTGATCGTCGTGGGCCTGCTCGTCGGGCCGGGCGGCGTGAGCATCTTCACCTGACGCCCGGCTCAGGCGCGGGCCGCGACCGCTTCCTCGATCGCGGCCCAGCGCCGGAGGTTCAGCCGGGCGTCGGCCAACGCGTCGTGCGCGTCGGCGGTGGGCGGGGGCAGCGCGGGCCTGCCCGCGTCCTCCCAGCGCTGCCGCAGCTCGCGGGTGAACCGCGGCAGCGCCCGCGGCAGCGCGGGCATCGCGCCCCACAGCTGGCACAGGGCGACGTGGTCGTAGGCGGCGATCCACGCCCAGAGCTCGACGTCGCCGCCGGGGGCGGTGAGGAACTCGAGCAGGTCGGTGCGCAGCCGCTCGCGGGAACGCCACGCCGGGTCGGCGGGCGAGGGCAGCTTGGGCAGCACGTTCGCCCGCACCCAGGCGCCGGCGCGGTCCGGGTCGAACTCGGTGGAGACCGCGTAGAACTCCCGACCGTCCTCACCGACGACCCCGATCGAGACCAGCTCGATCGTCACGCCGTCCTCGATGAACTCGCAGTCGTAGAAGAAGCGCACGTGACGGAAGGGTAGTCGGCGTGTCGGATCAGCTCGCGCGCGTGTCCGGCAGTCGGTCGCCGTCGCGCTGCGCCTTGGCCGCGCGCTCCTTCACCGAGGCGGCGTACATGTCGACGTACGTCTGGCCGGACAGCTCCATCAACGCGTACATGATCTCGTCGGTCATCGACCGCTCGATGAACCGGTCGCCGACCATCCCGGCGTAGCGGGAGAAGTCCAGCGGCTCCCCGACCCGGATGTGCACCTTGCGCGGGCGCCACATCCGCGAGCCGATCGGGTTGACCTTGTCGGTGCCGATCATCGCGACCGGCACGACGGGCACGCCTGCCTCCAGCGTCATCCGCGCGACGCCGGTCTTGCCCTTGTAGAGCCGCCCGTCGGGCGAGCGGGTGCCCTCAGGGTAGATGCCGAGCAGGTTGCCCTCGTTGAGCACCCGCACCGCGGTGTCCATCGCGTCGCGGGCGGCCGAGCCGCCGGAGCGGTCGATGGGGATCTGTCCGACGCCGGTGAAGAACGCCTTTTGCAGCCGCCCGATCAGCCCGGGCCGGGTGAAGTACTCCGACTTGGCCGGGAACGTGATCCGCCGCGGCACGACGAGCGGCAGCACGAAGGAGTCGACGACGGCGAGGTGGTTGCTGGCGAGGATCGCCCCGCCCCGCTCGGGGATGTTCTCCAGGCCCTCGATGGTGGGCCGGCAGAACAACCGCAGGAGCGGCCCGAGCAGCACGAACTTGGACCACCAGTACAGCACCGGGGACTGCCCCTTCCCTCGCGACGACGGCCAGCCTACGGACGCGCGGCTGCGGGCGACAACGGGCCGCCGGGCGCGCCGCGGGAGGCGGCGCTGCGGCCGCCGCGGGCTACAGTCGCAGGGTGGCCGACGACCCCGACGACGCGCACCGCCGCGTCGACGACTTCGACGCGATCGTCGCGGGCTGGCGGCGCGACGGGGACGTCCCGGCCTGGCCGGACGAGCCGCCCGCACCGGAGGCCGGCACCCCCGCCCCGGACGACGACGGCCCCGCCGATCCCCGCGTCGATCCCCGCGTCGATCCCTTGGGCGACGCCCCCGTCGCCGCCGGCCCGGTCGCGGACCTGCCGCCCGCGGTGCACCGGCCGCCGACCGGCCCCGCCACGGCCCCCGAGGACGAGCACTTCGTGCCGCCGGAGCCCCCGCCGATGCCGCGCATCGGGCCGCCGGCGGCCGTCGGGCTGGGCCTGCTGCTGATCGGGCTGGTGCTCGTCACGACGCCGGGCTGGCTGGGCGTCCCGTCGGTCTACGGCCTGCCGCTGGGCCTGCTGACGCTGGCCGCCGGGCTGGGCTGGCTCGTGCTGCGGCTGTGGCCCACCCCGCCCGAGGACGAGGACGACGACGGGGCCCGGCTGTAGCGGCCTGGCCGTAGTGAGGTCGCCCGGGTCAGCGGGCCGCGCGGGCGAGCTGGGCCGCCCCGACGACGGCGGCGGCCTCGCCGAGCTGGGCGGTCCGGATCCGGGCCAGCGGGCGGCGGCCCCCGCCGGTGAGCGTGGCGGCGTAGTGCTCGCGGGCGTCGTCGAGGTAGAGCGGGGCCGAGCCGGACACCCCGCCGCCGATGACGACGAGCTCGGGGTCGAACACGTCGGCCACCAGCGACAGGCCCTCCCCCAGGCGCCGGGCCAGGTCGGCCACGGCGGCGCAGGCCACCGGGTCGCCCTCGCGGGCGGCCGCGGCGACCCGCCGGCCGGTCAGGCCGTCGGCGTCGTCGGCGAGCAGGCGGCGCAGCGCCGGCGAGCGGCCGGGCGCGCGGGCGAGCATCTCCACGGTCGTCGCGGCCAGCGCGGTGCCGCTGCAGTAGCGCTCCCAGCAGCCGGCCTTGCCACACGGGCAGGCCCGGCCGCCGGGCACGACGCACAGGTGCCCCAGCTCCGGGGCCACGCCGTGCGCGCCGCGGAACAGCTCGCCGTCGACGAGGAGCGCGGACCCGATGCCGGTGCCCAGGGCGAGGAACACCACCACCGACGCGCCCGCCGCCGCGCCGAAGCGCCGCTCGGCCACGGCGGCGGCGTTCGCGTCGTGCTCGACGACGACCGGCAGCCCGAGCCGGGCCGCCATCCGGTCGGCGACGGGGGCGTCGCGCCAGGGCAGGTGCGGGGCGAACCGGACGCCGCGCCGGTCGGGGGTGACGAACCCGGCCAGCGCGAGGCCGACCGCGGTGACCCGGTGCCGCGCGGCGAGCTCGCCGACGACCCGGGCGAGCGTGGCCTCGAGCGCGGACTCCCCGCCCGGGGTGGGGGCGCGTGCGGTGTCCAGCACCGCCCCCGACGCGTCGACGACCCCGGCCCGCACGCTCGTCCCCCCGACGTCGACGCCGACGGTGAGCGTCACGATGCGGCCACCGGCCGTTCGACGGGGATGTGCTGGACCCGCCGCGCCGGGGCGGGCGGCTCGGCCGGGCGCGGCGGCGGGTCGCCCTCCTCGTGCAGCGCCGCCTGCAGCACCGCGAGCAGCCCGGCGGCGTGCTCGGCCAGCCGCACCGCGAGCTCGGGGCGCTCGCCGCGCAGCAGGGCGGCCAGCGCGCACACCGGGCAGGTCGCGCAGGACGACGGGGTGCCGGGGCCGCCCTCGCGGGCGCGGTCCAGCACCGGCCCGAGCCGGTCCAGCGCCAGCACCGCGACGGCGCGCAGCTCGGCCCCCAGCGTGGCGTGGGTGCCGCATCCGGGGGTGCTCATCGCATCCAGACCTCGGGGTCGGGCGCGAAGACGACCACGAGGTCGTCGTCCGCGAGGCGGGCGCCGGTGACCTCGCAGCGCTGCAGCACGGCGGGCAGCGCGACCATCCGGCGCGTGCCGTCGAGGGTGACGGCGAGCTCGTCGCCGATGCGGGTCAGGTCGAGCGCGCCGCCCGCGGCCCCGGGCAGGCGCAGCACCAGCTCGAACTCCGAGTCCCGCGACGTCCCGGTGCCCGCGGTGCGGTGCACCTGCAGCAGCGGGCCCGCGGCGGTGCCGGGCGCGGCCGGGTCGTCGGCGCCGTAGAGCGCCGCGGCGACGGCGGCGAGCGCGGTGCGGCCGGTGGGCTCCGCCGCCGCGTAGGCGGAGGTGCGCAGCGGCAGGTCGAGGGCGTCGAGGTCGGCGAGGACGGCCTGCTGCTCGGTGTGCCGCTCGCGCAGCCAGCGCGCGGCGGGCCCGCGCAGCGAGGGCGGCGGGCGCGGCATCACCCGGTTGACGACGACGTCGTCGACGCGCAGGCCGTGCAGGGCGAGCGCGGTGATCGTGCGCCGGGTCTCGGCCGCCACCACCCGCTCCGGGGTGAGGACGAGCCGGATGGAGGTGCGGGTGTGGTCCCCGAGCAGGGCGCGCAGCGCGGCGAGGTCCTCGGCCAGCGCGTCCACGGCCGCGATGGTGGACTCCCACGCGGGAGCCGCCTCCCGCCCGCCGGGGGCGAGCCCGGCGAGCATGCCGCGCACGGCGCGGCGGTGCGCCGGGAACAGCCGCTCGACGTAGCCGGACAGCGCCTCGGGCAGCCCGAGCAGGCGCAGCGTCTCCGCGGTCGGCCCGCAGTCGACGACCACGACCTCCCACGGCCCGGACTCCGCGAGGCGGCGCACCTCGCCCAGGGCGAGCAGGTCCTCGACCCCGGGGAGCACGGTCAGCTCGTCGGCCACGAGCTCGTCGACACCCGCCCCGGCCAGCAGCGTGCGCAGGTGGCCCTGCAGCTGGGCCCAGGAGCGGTCGAGCAGGGCCCGGGTGTCGACGTGCGCGGCCCACAGCCCGGGCGCGAGCTCGCGCGGCTCCCCGGTGAGATCGGCCTCCAGCGCGTCGCCGAGCGAGTGCGCCGGGTCGGTGGAGACGGCCAGGGCGGGGCGGCCGGCCGCGGCGAGGTGCGCGGCGGTCGCCGCGGCGAGCGTGGTCTTGCCGACCCCGCCCTTCCCCGTGAACAGGACGACGCGCACCTGCCGAAGGCTAGTGCCCGCTCTCCACGCGCCGCTTCAGACCCTTCAGCGCGGTGTCGATGATCACCTTCTCGGCCTTGCGGCGGAGCATGCCGATCATCGGGATGTTGAGGTCGACGGCCAGCGAGTAGGTGACCGTGGTCGTGCCCTCGCCCTCGGCGAGCGCGTACGAGCCGTCCTGCGCCCGCTGCATCTGGCCCTTGACCAGCGTCCAGCTCACGGAGCGGTCGTCGCCCGCCCAGGTGTAGTCCAGCGTGTAGGAGTCCTTGATCGGCCCGGCGTCCATGGTGAACCGCACGCGCCGCGGCCGGTCCCCGCTGCCGGGCTCGACGATCTCGACGCTCTTCACCTGGTCCGCCCACTCCGGGTAGGCCGCGAAGTCGGCGATCACCGCCATCACCTGCTCGGGGGCGGCGGCGATGTCGATGGAGGAGGTGGTCGCGTCGGCCATGGGGGGAGGTTACCCGCGGGTTTCAGACCGTGAGCACGTACGGCACGCCGGTGCGGCGGAAGTGACCGACGTTCACGCACTCGGTGCGCCCGACGCGGACGCGTGCCGCGAGGGGCTGGTGCACGTGGCCGAACAGCGCGGCGTACGGACGGTCGCGCCGCACGACGTCCAGCAGCTCCGGCGAGGCGGACTCGGGGCGCCGGGTCACGGTGTCGTAGCGCAGCTCGGGCACGGCGGGCGGGACGTGGCTGCACAGGACGTCGACCTCGCCCAGGCCGGCGACCCGCTCGGCGAAGTCCTCGGCCCGCAGCAGGTTCGGCGTCCACGGGCCGCCCGCCCGCGGCTCCAGTCCGGGCGGCAGCGGCGCGCCGCCGACGAACCCGAAGCGCACCCCGCCGATCGTCAGCACCCGCCCGTCGGCGGCCGTGACGGCCCTGTCGGAGCCCTCGGGGCCGGTGTACTCGGGCCACAGCGTGGCGAGGTCGACGTTGCCGGGGATGGCGTAGACCGGCGGCCCGTCGCCGAGCGCGCCGAACAGCTCGGCGTACTGGGCGCGGACCGCCTCGGCGACGACGGCCGCCGGGTCGGGCACCTGCGACCAGGCCTGCTGCGCGAACGCGCGCAGCTCGCCGGGGCGGCCGGTGCTGCGAATCCGCCCGAACCGCGCGCTCACCTCGGGCCCGAGCACCCGGCCGAGGATGCCGCGCTCGGGGTGCTGGTAGTCCACGAAGTCGACGAGGTCGCCCAGCACGAGCAGGACGTCGGCGCCGTCCCCGGCGCGGGCCAGCGCCGCGGCGTTGCCGTGCACGTCGGAGACCACGTGCACGCGCATGGCCCTACCGTAGTGCGGCCCGCTCGATCAGGCTCGCCACCCCGTCGAGGTAGAGGGCCAGCCCCAGGTCGAAGTCGGCGTCGCCCTCGTCGGCCCCCCCGTCGAACACCCCGGCCGCGATCGCGGCGCTCAGCGCCGGGAACCGGGCGGGCTCGACGAGCCGGGCCAGCACCTCGCCGTAGCGGGCGAACGCGTCGGGGTCCGCCGCCATCCCGGCGGCCAGCTCGGTGCCGAGCCGGATCTGCCCGTGCGTGTAGGTGAGGAGCCCCATGACGACGCCCATCCGCTCCCCGGGATGCAGCGGCGTCCCGGCGAGAGCGCCCAGCGCCGCGTCCAGCCAGGCGAGGTTGCCCGGGCCCGCCGGGGGGCCCTCGATCGGCAGGCGCGCGATCCACGGGTGCCGCGCGGACACGGCCAGGATCGCCCGCGCCCAGGTCTCCAGGCCCGTCCGCCACCCCTCGGGCAGCGCCGGCGGCCGCTCCAGGGCGGCGTCGGCCATGAGGGCGAGCAGCTCGTCCTTGCTCCGCACGTGGCGGTAGAGCGCCATCGTCGAGTGCCCCAGCTCGGTCGCCACGCGGGCCATCGACACCGCGCCGAGCCCGTCCGCGTCGGCGACCGCGACGGCCGCCCGCAGGATCTCGTCCACGCCCAGCGTCGGCCGGGGGCCGCGCCGGGGCGCGGCGCGCAGACCCCACAGCAGGGCCACCTCGTCGGGGACGTCCATCGCCGCAGTCTAGGGATTCCCGCCTTACTGCGTAGGTGCTACGCTTTTTCGCGTATCTCATACGCAGAGGAGGCGCGATGATCGTCGAGGTGACGGGGCTGCGGAAGTCCTACGGCGCGACCGAGGTGCTGCGCGGCGTCGACCTGGCCGTGCCCGAGGGCACCGTGCTCGCCCTGCTCGGCCCGAACGGCGCCGGGAAGACGACCACCGTCCGGGTGCTCGCCACGCTCACCCGGCCCGACGCCGGTACCGCGCGGGTCGCCGGGGCCGACGTCGTGCGCGAGCCGGCGCGGGTGCGCCGCGCCCTGGGGCTGACCGGTCAGTTCGCCGCCGTCGACGACGAGCAGACCGGCCGCGAGAACGTCGTCATGGTCGCCCGGCTGACCGGCCGCGGACGGGCCGACGCCCGCACCCGGGCCGCGGAGCTGCTGGAGCGCTTCGCCCTGCTGGGCGCCGCGGACCACCGCGTGCGCACCTACTCCGGGGGCATGCGCAGGCGGCTCGACCTCGCGATGAGCCTGGTCGCCGAGCCCCGGGTGCTGGTCCTCGACGAGCCGACGACCGGGCTGGACCCGGCCAGCCGCGCCACGCTCTGGGAGGCCATCACCGACCTGGTCCGGGCCGGCACGACGGTCCTGCTCACCACCCAGTACCTGGAGGAGGCCGACCGGCTCGCCGACCGTGTCGTGCTGCTCGACGGCGGCCGGGTCGTCGCCTCCGGCACGGCCGACGCGCTCAAGGCCGAGATCGGGGGCGAACGCCTGGAGCTGGAGTTCGCCGCGTCCGCCGACCTGGACCGGGCCGCCGCCCGGCTCGGCGGCGTGCCCGACCCGGCCCGCCGGGTGCTCGCCCTGGCCTCGGACGGCAGCGCCGCCCACCTGCGCCGGGTGCTCGACGACCTGGCCGCCGCCGGGGCGGAGCCGCTGCGCGCGCACGGCCACCGCCCGACGCTCGACGACGTGTTCCTGACCCTGACCGGCCGTGCCGCGCCCGTCCCCGCCACCACCGGAGGTCCCCGATGACCCTGACCGACACCACCGTGCTGGTCGGCCGCGCGATCCGGCTGAGCAGGCGCAACCTGGACATGCTGGTCCTGGCCGTCGCCCTGCCGGTGCTGATGATGCTGATGTTCGTCTTCGTGTTCGGCGGGGCGATCGCCACGGGCACCGACTACGTCACCTACGTCGTGCCCGGGATCCTCCTGCTCTGCACCGGGTACGGCGCCGCCACGACGGCCTCGGCCGTGGCCGCCGACATGCACGGCGGCATGGTCGATCGCCTGCGCACCCTGCCGATCCGCGGCTCCGCCGTGCTCACCGGGCACGTCGTGGCGAGCCTGGCCCGCAACGGCGTGTCGACGCTGCTGGTGGTCGCCGTCGCGCTGCTGGTGGGGTTCCGGCCCACCGCGGGACCGCTGGAGTGGGTGCTGGCCGCGGGCCTGCTGACGCTCTACGTGGCCGCGCTGTCCTGGCTGGCCGCGGCGTTCGGGGTGATCGCGGGCAGCGTGGAGTCCGCCGGGGTGTTCGGCTTCGTGATGCTGTTCCTGCCCTACATCAGCAGCGCGTTCGTGCCGGTCGGGACGATGCCCGGGGTGCTGCGCGCGATCGGCGAGCACCAGCCCGTGACGCCCGTGATCGAGACGGTGCGCGGCCTGCTCACCGGCACCCCCGTCGACCGCGGCGGCACGGCGCTGGCCTGGTGCGGCGGGCTGCTGGTGCTCTCCGTGGCACTGGCGGTGGGGCTGTTCCGGCGCCGCGCGTCAGGGTGAGGCCGCCGCCGGCGGGTGCCGCGGCGGCTCGCCGGGGGCCCGGCCGGCCTCGAGCCGGGCCTTGCAGGCGAACGCGATCGCCTTGGCCGCGCGCTGGCGGCGCCGGGCCATGGCCCGGCCGCGGCGCGGGGGCGCCGGGGCGGGCCTGCCGTCCGCGCCGGCGGGGTCGGCGCGCAGGAAGTAGTGCAGGACGGTGCCGTCGAGCACGGGTTCGAGCCAGACCTCCATGCTGCCGACCAGCGCGCCGGTGACCGTCCAGCGGATGCCCTTCTCGCCCCGGTCGGTGTCCACCGCGAGCCGCAGGTCCGGCCACCACCGCCGCCAGGCCTCGGGCCGCGCGAACTCGGCCGCCAGCACCTCCGGCGGCACGGTCAGGAACGTCTCGTCGACCACGTCCACGCTCGGCACGCGCCCAGGGTGCCGGAACGGACCAATCAGGCAGCGTTCGGCCCTGCCGGAACGGGCCGTTCACCCTGTAGGTTACCCGCCAGTCGCAGCCGAGGAGGTCTGACACCGTGCGCGAGTACAGCGTTCCCGCCACCGTCACCGTGGGCGACGAGGAGAACCTCGTCGACGCGGTGTACGACACCGCATCGAGCCACCCGTCGACGGTGTCCTACCGGAGGCAGGGCGCCGACGGGGTCTGGACCGACGTCACCGCCCCCGAGTTCGCCGAGCAGGTCACGGCCGTCGCCGGGGGCCTGATCGCGGCCGGCGTCGGCGCGGGCGACCGGGTCGCCCTGCTCTCCCGCACCCGCTACGAGTGGTCGCTGCTGGACTACGCGATCCTCGCCGCGGGCGGGGTCACCGTGCCGATCTACGAGACGTCCTCGGCCGAGCAGATCAGCTGGATCCTCGCCGACTCGGCCGCCAAGATCATCGTCGTCGAGAACGCCAAGCACGAGGCGCTCGTCGCCGAGACCGGCGCCGACGTCCGGGTGATCACGATCGAGCCCGCGTCGGGCGAGGGCGCGATCGCCGCGCTCACCGCGGGGGGCGCCGACGTGCCCGCCGAGGAGGTGCACGCGCGCCGCCGGGCCGTGCGCGCCGACGACCTGGCCACGCTGATCTACACCTCGGGCACCACCGGCCGCCCGAAGGGCTGCGAGCTGACCCACCGCAACCTGCTCACCGAGTGCCGCGCCGCGGGCGAGGCCTTCCCGGAACTGCTCACCGACGGCGGCTCCGTGCTGCTGTTCCTGCCGATGGCGCACGTGTTCGGCAAGGTCATCCAGTGCGGCGCCACCTACACCCGCACCACCGTCGGGCACACCCCCGACGTGAAGAACCTGGTGCCCGACCTGGGGTCCTTCCGGCCGACGTTCCTGCTCGCCGCGCCGCGGGTGTTCGAGAAGGTCTACAACTCCGCCCGCCAGCGCGCCCACGACGACGGCAAGGGCCGCATCTTCGACGCCGCCGCGGACACGGCCATCGCCTGGTCGAAGGCCCAGGACACCGGCGGCCCCGGCCTCGCGCTGCGGGCCAAGCACGCGCTGTTCGACCGGCTGGTCTACGGCAAGCTTCGCGCCGTCGTCGGCGGCCAGGTGCGCGCCGCGGTGTCCGGCAGCGCCCCGCTCGGGGCCCGGCTCGGCCACTTCTTCCGCGGCGTCGGCATCCCGATCCTCGAGGGCTACGGCCTCACCGAGACCTCCGCCGGCATCACCGTCAACACGCTGGAGGCCACCCGCATCGGCACCGTCGGGCGCCCGATGCCGGGCCACGCCGTCCGGATCGCCGATGACGGCGAGATCATGCTGTCCGGCCCGATCGTCTTCCGCGGCTACTGGAAGAACGAGGCGGCCACGAAGGAGGCGCTGGAGGACGGCTGGTTCCACAGCGGTGACATCGGCGAGCTCGACGACGCCGGCTTCCTCACGATCACCGGGCGCAAGAAGGAGATCATCGTCACGGCGGGCGGCAAGAACGTCGCCCCCGCCGTGCTGGAGGACCGGCTGCGCGCCCACCCGCTGATCAGCCAGTGCATGGTGGTCGGCGACCAGCAGCCCTTCATCGGCGCGCTGGTCACCATCGACCCCGAGGCCCTGCCCGGCTGGCTCGAGCGGCACGGCAAGACCGCGGGCGGCGGCGTGCCCACCGAGGACCCCGAGCTGGTCGCGGAGATCCAGCTGGCCGTCGACGAGGCCAACAAGGCCGTGTCGCGGGCCGAGCAGATCCGCAAGTTCCGCATCCTGCCCGTCGACTTCACCGAGGCGGGCGGCGAGGTCACGCCCACGATGAAGGTCAAGCGGCAGGTCGTCGCGAAGACCTACGCGAGCGACATCGCGGCGATCTACTCGTGACCCAGTAGGGCGCGCAGCCGCTCGGCCCGCGCGTCCCACGTCCACTCCGCCCGCATCCACGCCCGGCCCGCGGCCCCCATCGCCGCGGCCCGGGCGGGATCGGCGAGCAGCCCGGCCAGCGCCCCGGCGAGCCCGCGCGGGTCGCGGCCGTCCACGACGTGCCCCGTGACCCCCTCCCGGACGGTCTCCGGGGCGCCCCCCGAGCGGCCGGCCAGCACGGGCAGGCCGCTCGCGGACGCCTCCAGCAGCGCGATGCCCAGCCCCTCCACGTCCAGCCCGCCGCCGCGGGTGCGGCAGGGCAGCGCGAAGACGTCGCCGACGGCGTGGTGCGCGGGCAGCTCCGCCTCCGGCACGGCCCCGGTGAGCACCACCGCGTCCGCGACGCCGTGGCCGGCCGCGAGCCGGGCCAGCCGGGCGGCGTCCGGGCCGTCGCCGACGAGCAGCAGCCGCGTCCCCGGCACCCGCTCCCGCACCGCCGGGAGGGCCCGCACCAGCGCGTCCTGGCCCTTGCGCGCCACCAGCCGGGACACGCACGCCACGACCGGCGCCTCCCCCAGGCCCAGGCGCGCGCGCAGCCGGGCACGGGCGGCCGGGTCGGGCCGGAACCGCTCCGGGTCGATCCCGCCGGGCAGCCGCTCCAGGGCGGCCTGCGGCCCGAACGCCGCCGCGACCCGCCCGCGCGTCCAGGCCGACACCGTGGTCACCGCGTCGGCGCCCGCGCCGATCCGGCCCAGCGCCTGCCGCGCCCCGGGCAGCATCGCCCAGCCCACCTCGTGCCCGTGGGCGCTCGCCACCACCCGCCGCACACCCGCCCGGCGGCGCAGCACGGGGCCCAGCAGCGCGAGCGGGGCCGCGGCCCCGAACCAGACCGTCCGCGCCCCGTACCGGCGGGCCAGCGCGACGGCGCGGCGCGCCACCGCGGGGCCGGGCAGCATCAGCGAGGTGGGGTGGCGGTGCACCGGGTGCGGGAACGCCGCGTCGAAGGCCGCGGCCCCGGGCCAGGACGGCGCGTAGACCACGAGCTCACCGGGGGGCAGCCGCCGGGCGAGGGCGTCGACGTAGGTCTGGATGCCGCCGGTGCGCGGGGGGAAGTCGTTCGTGACCAGCAGCGTCCGGGGCACGGCGGCAGCGTAGGCGGATCGGGCGGCGGCCGGACCCTCTCCCCGGCCGGCCGCCACCCGTTCCCGGGGAGCGGACGGGTCCTCGTCGGCTAGAGCCGTCGCGCGCTGTGGAACTCCCGGCGGTCGATCGAGGAGTACTTGACGACGTCGCCGGTCTGCGGGGCGCTGATGATCGTGTCGTTGTCCACGGCGATGCCGACGTGGCTCACCGGGTTGTAGAAGAACACCAGGTCACCGGCCCGGATGTCGGCGCGCGAGACCGACTGCCCGACACCGGCCTGCTGGCTCGACGACCGCGGCAGGGTGACCCCGGCCCGCGCGAACGCCCAGGAGGTCAGGCCGGAGCAGTCGAAGCTGCCTGGGCCCTCGGCGCCCCACTGGTAGGGCTTGCCGAGCTGCTCGATGGCGGCGTTGAGCGCCTCGACCCCGACGCCGGAGCCCGCGACGGGCCCGTCCGGCCCGCTCGCGCCGCCCGCGGTGCGGTCCGCGCGCTGCGCCGGGCTGAGCCGGGCCAGCAGCTCCTAGGCGTCGTCGATGCGCAGCTCGGCCTCGCGCTTGCGGGCCGCGACGTCCTGCTCCGCGGCGACGGCCGCGTCGGTGGCGGCCCGCGCGCGGGCCAGCGCGGCGTCCACCTCGGCCTGGGCGGCGGTGGTGTCCTCGATCGTCGCGACCAGCCGGTCGAGCACGGCGCGCTGGTCGGACGCGACCAGCTCCAGCGCCGACATCTGGTCCAGGAAGTCCTGCGGGGAGCCGCTCGCGAGCAGCGCGTTGAACTGGTCGAGGTTGCCGCCCTCGAACGTCGACATCACCAGCGCGTCGATCTGGACCCGGTACTGCTCCTCCGCGGCCCTGGCCTGATCGGCGGCGATCCGCGCGGGCTCCACGGCGTCCTGCAGCGTGCGCTGCTCGTCCTGGCGGGCCACGAGCGCGTCCTGCGCGGCGTGCCACTCCTCGGTGAGCGCCTCGGCCTCGCGCTGCACCTGCTCCAGCTGGGCAGCGGCGTCATCGGCGTCGGCGGGCGGTGGCTGCGTCAGGACCGGAGGTGCGGCCGGGGACGCCACGGCGGGCGCGAGACCCAGTACCAGGGCGAGCACACCCACGAGGAGGACCAGGAGGGCCGACGTACCGGCCCGGCGCCGCCCGGGTCGAGGTGTGACCACGCTCAGGTGCCCTCCTTCGTACCGGACCGACTCGAACGGCCCAACGAGGCAGGCCCGAACGGGTTACGGTCGTCACCGTGCGTCGCCACTCGCGTCGAATGGCTGACGGGGTCGCACGGCGTCGGGAGAGTACGAGCGGCACCCGGGGGCGTCCAGCAGGGGCCGCTCCCGGCGCGGCGGGCGGCGGACCGGCCGCCGACCTGCGGGAAACCGCGCCGCGTCAGCTCACCTCGCGCACCTCGCCGGGGCCGTCGCCCGGACCCCGCGCGGGCCCCGACACGCCCTCCACCAGCCGCAACCGGGGCACGAGCCCCTGATCGGCCAGCACCTCGAGGGCCCGGCGCTCCGGTGCGTCGAGCTGCACCTCGGATGCGCCGGACGGTCCGCCGGGCGCCGGGCGGTAGGGCCGGACGTCGCGTGAGGGCACCCCGGGCATCCCGAGCAGCACCCCGACGACGCACTCCCCGCAGGCCACGTCGCGGACCTCGCAGCGCTCACAGTCGATGATCACGTGTCTCTCCTCGGCCGATCGTCCGGGCGTCCGGTGCTGCGGGCGACGCTAGGACCGACCCCCGACAATCTCGGGCGCTCAGCCGCGCAGGCGGGCCACCAGCGTCGCCGAGGGCAACGTGTAGGCCCCCCGGCGCTGCACGGACCGCACGACGGCGGCGTCGGAGGTGGCGACGAGCACCGGTCGGCCCTGCGGCTCGGCGGCGACCAGGTTGCGGATGACGTCGTCGGCGATCACGCCGGGGTCGCTGAACAGCACGCGCACGCCCCGGGTGCCGCGCACGGGCGCGGCGGTGACCCCGGCCCCGTCGAACACGACGGTGACCTCCACCCCGGTGCGCGCGGCCAGCGCCGCCAGCTGCCCGACGAGCCGGGTGCGCTGGTCGGCCAGGGTCAGCTCCGGGTAGCCGGTCTTGCTGACGTTGTAGCCGTCCACCACCAGGTGCACGGTCGGCACGGCGAGCAGCGCGTCCAGGGCGGCGAGCCCCTCCACGGCCCCGCCGCGCGCGGCCGCGGCGGCCCCGGCCACGAGATCGCCGGGGCGCGGCCCGCCGCCGCCGAGCGCG
>JAPLAT010000290.1 GCA_026393175.1 Pseudonocardiales bacterium | reverse complement strand
CCCGGCAGCAGCACGATCCGCACCAGCGTGGGCGAGGGCACCTACCAGGTCGGAGCCGACCTGGCGCCGGGGCGGTACAGCACCCAGGGGGCGACCACGTCCTGCTCCTGGTTCCGCCTGTCCGACGGCTCCGGCTCGTCGCGCGCGGTCATCGCGGCCAACGCCCTCACCGGTCCCGACAGCGTCGACGTCGCCGCCACCGACGCCTTCGTCCAGTTCCGCGGGAGCTGCACGTGGACGCTCGACGGCGCGACGACCAGCCCGACGACGAGCGGCGCCCCCGCGGCCGGCACACCCGCGACGGGCGACCGGGACTGCCCGGACTTCGCGACGCAGGCGCTCGCCCAGGCCGCGCTGAACGCCGACCCGACCGACCCCGAGCGGCTCGACGCCGACGACGACGGCATCGCGTGCGAGGACCACTTCGGCACCGAGGGGCGGCAGGTCTCGGTCGTGCCGGTCGGCGGGGTCGCGACCGGGGGACGACCGGCGTCGTGACCGGGCGGGTCCCGGCGGTCGCGGGGCCGCTCTGCGGGGTCGCGCTCGCCCTGCTCCTCGCCACCGGGTGCGCCGCACCCGACGCGACCGGCCCGCCCGGGGCGGCGCGCCCGGTCGCCGGGCCGGTCGCCCCGACCGCGGCCCTGCCGCCGTCGGCCGCACCGGCGCCGGGGCTGGCCTCCCCCGAGCGCCCGGGGCGCCCCGCGGCGGTCGGCGCGGTGCCGCTGGGCCTCACCGTCCCCAGCCTGGGCATCGCCACCGGGCCGCTGCTGCCCCTCGACATCGACCCCGCGGGCGCGCTCGAGGTGCCTCCGGACGCGGGCGGCACCGGCTGGTTCGTGCACAGCCCCCAGCCCGGCGACCCGGGCCCGGCGATCGTCGCGGCGCACGTCGACTACGGCGGCGTCCCGGGCGTCTTCGCCCGGCTGGGCGACCTCCGGCCCGGCGACCCCGTGACCGTGCGGCGCAGCGACGGCGCCGAGGTCACGTTCACGGTGTACCGCGTCGACCGCTACCCGAAGTCCGACTTCCCCAGCGACACGGTCTACGGCAACACCCCCGGCGCGGAGCTCCGCCTGATCACCTGCGGCGGCGCCTTCGACGCGCTGACCGGTCACTACCGGGACAACGTGGTGGCCTACGCCCGGCGGGTGTGACGCACATCGCACCCGGTCGGGTAACGCTTCGTCACGCGCAGCGATGGGGAGGGTGCAGGCCGACGCTCCCCCACGACGGCCGCACCCCCAGCCGTGCCCGAGAGGACCCCGACTCTCATGTCCCGCACCCACGCGGCCGCGTTCTGCGCCGCCCTGAGCACCGCCGCCGTCGCCGGCATGGCCGCCACCGTCGTCCTGGTCGGTGACGGGTCGTGCGACGTGCGCGGCTGCTCGCCCACCGCGGCGTTCGCCGTCGCCCCCGCCGACCGGTCCGCTCCCCCCGCCGCGCTGCTGGTGCCCGAGCCGGTCTCCGCGTCCGTCCCGGCCGACCCGGCCGGTCCCGCCCGGCCCGGCCCGGGCTGCGCGCTCCCGCGCTCCGCCGCGACGGCCACGACCCCGCCCGTGACCGGCGCGCCCCCCGCCGACCGCTGCACGCCAGCGCCGCCACCGGCCGAGGCCGTGGGCGGGATGGTGACCGGCCGCGCCCCGGCGGCCCCGTGAGGGCGCGCGCCGGGGTCGGCACCCGGACCACCGTCGTCGTCGGTGCCCTCATCGCCGCGCTCGGCCTGGCCCTGTTCGCGGGCTGGGCCGGCCCGGACGGGCAGCGCCGGGTCGTGCCGCTCGTCGCGCTCCCCGTGGAGTCCACCGCCCCGGCGGCCGCGCTGCGACCCGTGCCGGCGGGCCGGCTCGACCAGGCCCGCCCGACCGGACTGCGGGTGCCCGCGCTGGGGCTCGACGTCACCGGGCTGGTCGCGCTGGGCCGGGACGCCGGCGGCGTGCTGCAGATGCCGCCCGACCCGGCGACCGCGGGCTGGTCGACCGTCGCCCCGACGCCGGGGGCGCTCGGCCCGGCCGTCATCGCTGCCGACGGCGCTGGGCTGTTCGGCAGTCTGGCCCAGCTCGCCCCGGGCGCCGAGGTCGCGGTCGACCGCGAGGACGGCACCGAGGTCGTGTTCACCGTGTACCGGGTGGAGCGCTTCGACCGGGCGACGTTCCCCGGCCGGGAGGTCTGGGGCGACACCCCGGCCGCGGAGCTGCGGCTCGTCACGGCAGGCGGCGTGTTCGACCGCGGCGGCGACCCGGGCGCGGGCAACGTCGTCGCGTTCGCCCGGCTGGCCGGCGTGCGCGGGTGAGGCTCGCCTTCGGTGACGGGCGCCGGGTCGCGGGTGCACGATGACCCCATGAAGGTGAAGGTCGACTTCGATCTCTGCGAGTCCAACGCCGTCTGCATGGGCATCGCGCCCGAGGTGTTCGAGGTGCGGGAGGACGACTTCCTCTACATCCTCGACGAGAACCCGCCCGAGGCGCTGCGGCCGAAGCTGGAGGAGGCCGTGCAGGCCTGCCCGCGCGCCGCGATCCGCCTGGAGGACTGAGCGCGCACCGGTCCCCCGCCGACCGGGCGGGGGACCGGCCGTCCGGACGGTTGCCCCTCCCGCCCCCAGGCGTGAGGATCGCGGGATGACGACCGTGTGGAACACCCCGCTGACGCCGCTCGCGTTCCTGCGCCGCAGTGCGGACGTGTACCCGGACAAGACCGCGATCGTCTACGGCGACCGGCGCCACACCTACGCCGAGTTCGCCGCGGAGGCCACGCGGGTGGCGCACGCGCTGCGCGGGTCCGGCGTCGAGCCCGGCGACCGGGTCGCCTACCTGCTGCCCAACATCCCCGAGATGCTGGTGGCGCACTTCGCGGTGCCGCTCGCCGGGGCGGTGCTGGTCGCGATCAACACGCGGCTGTCCACCGAGGAGGTCCGCTACATCCTCGACCACGCGGGCTGCAAGGTCCTCGTCGTGGACGCCGCGCTGCACCCGGTGGTCGCGCCGGTCGCCGGCGAGCTCAAGACCGTCGAGGAGATCATCACGGTGGTCGACCCGGCGAGCCCGGGCGACGGCACCGGCAGCGGGGTGACCTACGACGACCTGCTGGCCCGCGGCACCGACGCGCCGCTGCGGTGGGAGGTCGACGACGAGGACGCCACGATCTCGATCAACTACACGTCCGGCACCACGGGCAAGCCCAAGGGCGTCATGTACCACCACCGCGGCGCCTACCTGAACTCCTTCGGCGAGGTCGTGCACTCCACGCACACGCCGGACACGGTGTACCTGTGGACGCTGCCGATGTTCCACTGCAACGGCTGGTGCACCCCGTGGGCGGTCACGGCGATCGGCGGCACCCACGTCTGCCTGCGCGAGGTGCGCGGCGACGTGATCTGGCGGCTGATCACCGAGCACGGCGTCACGCACCTCAACGGCGCGCCCACCGTCGTCACCACGATCATGCGCGCGCCCGAGGCCGTCACGCTCGACTACCAGCTGGTGATCACCACCGCGGGCGCCCCGCCGAGCCCGACCACCATCCTGCAGATGGAGCGCATGGGCTTCCGGATCGTGCACGTCTACGGCCTGACCGAGACCTACGGCCCGTACTCGGTGAACGCCTACCAGCGCGCCTGGGACGACCTGGAGCCCGAGGAGCGCGCGCGGCGCCAGGCCCGCCAGGGCGTCGGGATGATCTGCGCCGAACGGCTGCGCGTCGTGGACCAGGACATGAACGACGTGCCCGCCGACGGCACGACGATGGGCGAGATCGTCATGCGCGGCAACAACGTCATGAAGGGCTACCTCGACGACGCGGCCGGCACCGAGAAGGCGTTCGCGGGCGGCTGGTTCCACTCCGGCGACCTGGGCGTCATGCACCCCGACGGCTACGTCGAGCTGCGCGACCGGGCCAAGGACGTCGTCATCTCCGGCGGGGAGAACATCTCGACGGTCGAGGTCGAGCAGGCCATCGTGTCGCACCCCGCGGTGCTGGAGGCCGCGGTCGTCGGCGTGCCGGACGAGCAGTGGGGCGAGCGGCCCAAGGCGTTCGTCGTGCTCGCCGAGGGCGGGTCGGCGACGCCGGAGGAGCTGATCGAGCACGTCAAGGCGACGATCGCCCGGTACAAGGCGCCCAAGGC
>JAPLAT010000367.1 GCA_026393175.1 Pseudonocardiales bacterium | reverse complement strand
CGCCGTCCGCCGCGGGGAGGAGCCCATCTGCACCGGGCGCACCGTCTACGTCGTGGTGGCCACCGACGGCTCCGGCAAGCGCGAGATCCCCCCGCTCATCGCCGACGCCCTGGGCGAGCCCGCCCCCCTGCGCGCCTGAGCGGGCGGCGCCGCCCGCCCCGTCCTCCCGCCCCGTCCTCCCGCGCCGCCGCCGCCCGCGCCCGCATCGCAGCGGGGTGACACCGCTCCGATCCAGTCGCAGCGGTGTCACCCCGCTGCGATCCCGGTCCGCCCCGGGACCGGGTCCGGGGCATCCCCGAGGGCGCGGGGCGCCGGGCGTCCTAGCGTCGGAGGCGTGAGCATCGAGGAACGGCACGCCGTCGTCGTGGGCGGCGGGATCGCGGGGCTCGCGGCGGCCGCGGCGCTGCGGTGCGCGGGCTGGGGCGTCACGGTCCTGGAACGCGCGCAGACCTTCACGGAGACCGACGCCGGCCTGGCGGTCACCCGCAACGGCCTCGCCGCGCTCGACGCCCTCGGGTGCGGGGACGCGGTCCGCGCGGCAGGCCGGGAGGTCGACACGGCCAGCGCCCGCGACCAGGACGGCCGGTGGCTGCTGCGCACACCCGCCGGTGCCGCCTCCACCGTCCTCGGGGTGCACCGGCAGCGGCTGCACGCCGTGCTCCGCGACGCCGCGGCCGGCGCCGACCTGGTGTCCGGCGCGACCGTCGCGGTCGTCGACCCCGGCACGCCGGGCGGGGCGCCCGCCCGGGTGCACTGGCACGGGGCCGACGGGCCGCGGGAGCGGGCGGCCGACCTGGTCGTGGGCGCCGACGGCCTGCGCAGCACCGTGCGGCCGCAGCTGTTCCCGGGATCGCGCCCGGCGTACGCGGGCCTGACCTGCTGGCGCGCGGTCATCGACGACGCGACTTCGGCGGACGACCGGTTCGCCCCGGTCTGGGGGCCCGGTGCGGAGTTCGGCGCGCTGCGCACCGGCGCCGCCGAGACCTCCTGGTACCTCTGCGTGCAGGCCCCGCCGGGCGCGACGGTCCCCGACGAGCTCGCGGCGGCGCGCCGGTTCGTCGCCGGCTGGTCCCCGGACGTGCGGCGGTGGGTCGACGCGACCCGCCCCGAGCGGCTGGTCCGCCACGACGTGTTCCACCTCGCCCCGCCCCTGCCGTCCTACGTGCGGGGCCGCGCGGTGCTGATCGGCGACGCCGCCCACGCCCTCGTCCCGACCACGGGGCAGGGCGCCAACACCGCGCTGGAGGACGGGGTGAGCCTCGGGCCGCTGCTGCGCGGGCCGGACCTGGCCGCCGGGCTGCGCACGTTCGACGCCGACCGCAGGCCCCGCACCCAGGCGATCGCCCGGCGGTCGCTGCTCACCCAGCGGTTCGGCGCCGACCTCACCGGCCGCGGGGCGCGAGCCGTGCGCGACGCGGTGCTGCGGCTGCTGCCCTCGGGCGCCGTCGCCCGGGCGGGGTCGCGCGCCCTGGACTGGACGCCGCCCCGCTGACGGCGCCGGGGCGGTTCAGCCCCGGGCCGGCAGCACCCGCCCGCGCACCTCGCCCAGCTCCAGCCGCCCGCCCCCGACGGCAGGCGCCGTCGCGGTGATGACGACCTCGTCGCCGTCCTCCAGGTAGGTGCGGGTGCCCGCGCCGACGACCACCGGCTCCCTCCCGCCCCAGGACAGCTCCAGCAGGCAGCCGCGCTGCTCGCGCCGGGCCCCGGACACCGTGCCGGAGCCCAGCAGGTCGCCGGGCCGCAGCGGGGCCCCGTTGCTGGTCAGGTGCGTGACGAGCTGGGCAGCGGTCCAGTACAGGTCCGCGGCGGGCGGCCAGGAGACGGGCTCGCCGTTGATCGACAGCTCGAGCGCGAGGTCCAGGCCGCGGTCGGTCGCTCCGGTCAGGTGCGGCAGGGGCGACGGGTCGCGGGGCGGCGGGTCCACCCACGCGGCGGCGAGCTCGTCGAGCGGGGTGACCCACCCCGAGATCGACGTCGCGAACGACTTGCCCAGCATCGGTCCCAGCGGGCGGGTCTCGAACGCCTGCACGTCGCGGGCGGACCAGTCGTTGAGCAGCACCACGCCGAAGACGTGGTCGAGCGCGTCGTCCACCGGCACCGGGCCGGTCGAGCCGCCGCAGACGAAGCCCAGCTCGACCTCGACGTCGAGCGTGCGGGTGGGGCCCATGTCCCCCGCCGCGCGCTGCCCGCACGGGCGGGTGACCGGCGTGCCCGAGACGACGACGGTGCCGGCCCGGCCGTGGTAGCCGACCGGCAGGTGCTTCCAGTTGGGCGCCAGCGGTTCGGCGTCCGGCCGGAAGATCCGCCCGGCGTTGACGGCGTGCTGCTCGCAGGCGAAGAAGTCGACGTAGTCGGCGACGGTGAACGGCAGCCGCAGCTCCAGCCCGGCGGGTGGGAGCACGTAGGGCGCGTGGTCGGCCCGCAGCCGCTCGGCGAGCCAGCCGTGCACCTCGCGCCAGGCCGGGCGGCCGGCGGCGAGGAGGGGGTCGAGGCTGGACGCGGCGAGCAGGTCCGGGTGCGGGCCGCCCTCCACGTCGGCCAGCGACCCGACGTCGACGACGCCCTCCGCCGACCGCGCGACCAGGCGACCGGGCCCCGGCCGTCCCACCCCACCCACGACCCCCAGTGCCAGGCTCCGCATGCGGGAACCGTAACGGCGGGAGCGGCCCGAGCGCGTGGGCGAACGGGTACGGGTGCTCACCCCCGGGTGAGCGGCGGGTACGGCCGACGCGGCCCACCGTCCCCGTCACGCGTCGGTCGTCGCCGTCGCACCGGTCCACGGAGTGGAGTGTCGCGACAGGCGGTGCGCCGCGCGCGTGAGCATCGCCCGGACGATGACCGGGTGCAGCACCCGGACCGGCGCGAAGTAGGCCCGCCCGCGCGCGCCGTGCACCGTGACGACGGTGCTGAGGACCACCCGGTCCCGCTCGCGGAGCACGGACGCGCGGAAGTCGAGATGCCGCTCGTCGGTGCCGAGCAGGACCTCGTCGCCGGTGCGCGCGACGGTGGCGAACGCCGACGGCCCGCTGCGGGCGATCCCCACCATGCCGACCAGCGCCTCACGCAGCCCCAGCAGCGCGACGACCCACCCCGGCGGGTCCCGGAACACCGCGTCGGCCCAGACCTGCGGGTCGGCGGGCATCCCCGGCCGGGCGACCACGGCGTGCGCGTCGGCGAAGTCCACCCGCGGCAGGGCGCCGGCCAGCAGCGGCGTCGCCGGTACGGGGACGGGCCGCGCCCGCTCGGCATCGACGGCGCGGGCCATCATCCGGGCGGGCCACGGCTCCGGGGTCGGCGTGCTCGGCAGGCCGAGGTGGCGCTCGGCCCGGTCGAACATGCTCTCGATGCAGTGGTCGTGCTGCGGCCGGACCAGCGGCCACAGCCCGCGCAGCGCTCCGCTCAGCCGGCCCGCCGAGACCTGCCGGATGCGGGTGCGGCCCGGGCCGGCCGGCTCGACCTCCCAGACGAACGTGCCGTCGTACACCTGACCGGGCTCGGCCGTGAGCTCCAGGCGACGGCCCGGCTCGTACGCGCTGACGTGCAGGCGGACGGGCCCGTTGCGCCCCGTCACCCCCGGCGCCACCGGCCCGTCGAGCCGCAGCGGCTCGTACGCGGGCGAGGGCCAGAGCCGGTCCTCGGGCCCGCCGAGGCCGTCCAGCAGCGGACCGACCCGCGCCACGTCCGCCGCCAGCACCCGCTCGTGCACGTTCCGCATCGCCGCCACCTTCCGTACGCACCCGTATGTTGTGACCGTACGGTAGCGTACGGAAGTGCCTCCACGGAAGCGACTGACGGCGCAGGACTGGGTCGACGCGGCGTACGCCGCGCTGGGCGAGGGCGGGGTCGCGGCGGTCGCCGTGGAGCCGCTCGCCGTGCGCCTGGGCACCACGAAGGGCAGCTTCTACTGGCACTTCGCCGGCCGCGACGCGCTGCTCGAGGCGACGCTGGCGCACTGGGAACGGATCGAGACCGAGGCGGTGATCGCCCTGGGCGACACCCACACCGACCGGCGGGCGCGCTTCCGCGCCCTGTTCACGCTGGCGCTGGAACCGCCCGGGGCGTCGGTGGAGCTGGCCCTGCAGCCCTCGGCCGACCATCCCCTGGTCGCCCCGGTGCTCGAGCGGGTGACCCGGCGCCGGTTGGAGTACCTGAGCGCGACGTTCCGGGACCTCGGCTTCGACCCGGTGGAGGCCGACCGGCGCGGCCTGCTCGCCTACACCGCCTACCTCGGCCACACGCAGCTCGCGCACGCCACCCCGGGCGTGCTGCCCGAGCTGCGCGGCTACGTCGACGCGGTGGTGGCCGCGCTCACCGGCGGCGCGTGACCGACTCCAGGTAGCGCTCGGTCCAGCCGTCGCCCGCGCGGCGGACCCACAGGGCGAGCACCGCGTCCGCCTCGTCGCCGTGGGCGTCCCAGCGCTCCACGGCGTCGCGGCGCAGCTGGGCCTTGGTCAGCGCGAACGTGTCCGGCGGGGCGGTCGCGACGAGGGCCCCGGCGCGCTCGACGGCCGCGGCGAGCAGCTCCTCCGGCGCCACCAGCTCCTCCACCAGCCCCACCTGGACCGCACGCTCGGGCGGCACCGGCCGCGCGGTCAGCACGAGCCGGCGCGCCTCGACGTCGCCGACGGCGAAGCGCACGACCTCCAGCGCGCCGCGCGGGAACGGCACGCCGACCGCGATCTCCGGCAGCCCGATGCGGGCGGTGCCCTCGGCCATCAGCACGGCGTCGGCGCAGGCGGCGAGGACGCAGCCGCCCGCGATCGCGTGCCCGTTGACGGCGGCGACCACCGGCTTGCCGAGGGTGAACGCGGCGCGGAAGCAGTCGTCGAGCGCGGTGAGGAAGCGGCGCGCGTAGGGCTCGCCCTCGGCGAGCAACCGCTGCAGGTCCGCACCCGCGGAGAATGCCCGGCCCGCCCCGGTGACGACGACGGCCCGGGCCGGGTCGGCCACCAGCTCGCGGAACCGCGCGGCGATCGCGTCGCACAGCTCGGGGTCCATGGCGTTGACGGGTCCGTGGGAGAGGGTCAGGACGGCGACGTCACCCTCGTCGGTGCGCTCGATCACGAACCGGCACGGTAGCCGACGCGATCACATGGCAAGGTACGCACGAGCTCATCGGCGAGAGGGAGAGACACATGCCGCAGCAGGTCCGCGGGGTCGTCGCGCACGGCAAGGGCGCACCGGTGCAGGTCGAGACGATCATCGTCCCCGATCCCGGGCCCGGTGAGGCCGTCGTCCAGGTGCAGGCCTGCGGGGTCTGCCACACCGACCTGCACTACCGCGAGGGCGGGATCAACGACGAGTTCCCGTTCCTGCTCGGCCACGAGGCGGCGGGGATCGTCGAGTCCGTCGGCGAGGGCGTCACCGACGTCGCGCCCGGCGACTTCGTGATCCTCAACTGGCGCGCGGTCGACGGCACCTGCCGCGCCTGCCGCCGCGGCGAGCCCTGGTACTGCTTCTCCACCCACAACGCCGCGCAGAAGATGACCCTCGAGTCCGGCCAGGAGCTCTCCCCCGCGCTGGGCATCGGCGCGTTCGTGGAGAAGACCCTGGTGCACTCCGGGCAGTGCACGAAGGTGAACCCGGCGGTCAAGCCCGAGGTCGCGGGGCTGCTCGGGTGCGGCGTCATGGCCGGCATCGGCGCGGCGATCAACACCGGCGGCATCGGCCGCGGGCAGTCGATCGCGGTGATCGGCTGCGGCGGCGTCGGCGACGCGGCCATCGCGGGCGCGTACCTGGCCGGCGCGTCCACGATCATCGCGATCGACATGGACGACCGGAAGCTGGAGTGGGCCAAGGGCTTCGGCGCCACCCACACGGTCAACGCGCGCGAGCACGACGTCGTGGAGGCCGTGCAGGCGCTCACCGACGGCAACGGCGCCGACGTCGTCGTCGACGCGGTGGGCCGCCCCGAGACCTTCAAGCAGGCCTTCTACGCCCGCGACCTGGCCGGCACCGCGGTCCTGGTCGGCGTCCCGACGCCGGACATGACCCTGGAGCTCCCGCTGATCGACGTGTTCGGCCGCGGCGGGGCCACCAAGTCCTCCTGGTACGGCGACTGCCTGCCCAGCCGCGACTTCCCGATGCTCGTCGACCTGCACCTGCAGGGCAGGCTCCCGCTCGAGAAGTTCGTCACCGAGACCATCGCGCTCGACGACGTCGAGGCCGCGTTCGACAAGATGCACAAGGGCGAGGTCCTGCGTTCGGTCGTGGTCTTCTGATGCCCGGTATCGACCGTGTGGTGACGTCCGGGACGTTCTCCCTCGACGGCGGCACGTGGGACGTCGACAACAACGTGTGGATCGTCGGCGACGAGCGCGAGGTGGTCGTCATCGACGCGGCGCACGACGCCGACACGATCGCCGAGGCGGTCGGCGGGCGCACGGTGAAGGCGATCGTGTGCACCCACGCCCACGACGACCACGTCAACCAGGCCCCGGCGCTGGCCGACCGGTTCTCGGCCCCGATCTGGCTCAACCCGGCCGAGCAGGTCCTGTGGGACATGACCTGGCCGGACCGGCGGCCCGACGGCGAGCTGGCCGACGGGCAGGTGATCACCGCGGGCGGGATCGAGCTGCGGGTGCTGCAGACCCCGGGCCACTCCCCCGGGTCGTCCTGCCTCTACTCCGCCGAGCTGGGCACCGTCTTCTCCGGCGACACCCTGTTCCAGGGCGGGCCCGGCGCGACGGGGCGGTCGTACTCCAGCTTCGACACGATCATCGAGTCGATCCGCACCACGCTGCTGACGCTGCCCGGTGCCACCACGGTGCGCACCGGCCACGGCGACACCACGAGCATCGGCGACGAGGCGCCGCACCTGGAGGAGTGGATCGCGAAGGGCAGCTAGCCGCCCTGCTCACCGACGACGACCGGCCGGCCGGGGCCGCCCGGGCCCACGGGATCCCGACCGCCGCCCCGGCCGGACCACCGGCGTCGCCACCACGAGCAGCAGCGCCGAGAGCCCGAACGCGGCCCGGAACCCGGCGGGCTCCGCCACCGCCCCGAGCCCGACGGCCCCCGCGCCCGTCCCGGCGTCGTAGGCGATGTTCCAGGCCGCGCTGGCCCGCCCGTAGCGGGCGGGACCGCCCGCCGCGAACAGGGTGGTGAGCGCGTCGTTCTGCACCAGCCCGAACCCGACGCCGACGACGGCCGCCCCGAGCAGCACGAGCGCCCCGGAGCCCGGCCCGGACACGCCCAGGCCGAGCACCTCCAGGCCCATCCCCGCCGCCGTGAGCAGCACGCCGGGCCGCAGCAGCCGCCCACGCAGGCCGTGCCGGTCCACCAGCCGCCCGGCCGCCGCCCGGCCCAGCAGCGCGGCCGTGGCGGTGACGAGGAGCGCGGCCGCCGCGAGCAGGCCCGCACCGGGCACGGCCAGCGGCAGGAACGTGACCAGCCCGCCCTGGGCCACCGAGCACGTGAGCATCGCGACCAGCGGGCCCGCGGCGACCGGCCCCGGCGGGTCCGCCTCCTGCCGCGGGGCCGGGCGCGGGGCCCGCAGCCACGGCACGGCCAGCGCCCCGAGCACCGGCGCGACGCCGGCCGCGACGAACACCGGTGCGAACCCGACCGTCTGCGCCACGGCGACGCCTGCCGGCAGCAGCACGAGCTGCGGCACCCCGACCGCGATGCCGTAGCGCGCCGCCGCCCGCCCGTGCTCGGCGGGCGCCACCAGCTCGGCCACCAGCGCGCTCCCGACCACGGTCAGCAGCCCGAAGCCCACGCCGCGCACGGCCGACACCGCGAGCACCGGCCCGAGCGCGGCGGAGAGCGCGAGCAGCGGCGTCGGCGCGCCGAGCGCCGCCAGCCCCGTGCCCAGGACGGCCCGGTAGCCCAGCCGCGCCACGAGCCACGGCACGCACAGCTGGGTGAGGATCGTCGTCAGCATGAGGACCCCGGTCGTGGCCCCCGCGGCGAGCTCCCCCTCCCGGGCCACCCACAGCGGGACGACGGGCAGCAGCAGCGCGTAGCCCCCGAAGCCGAGCACGGTCGCGGCCAGCATGAGCCGGAAGGGCGCCGACGCGATGCCCGGCCGGTCCGTCACGGGCGCCAGGTCCGGCGCTCGGTGACCACGGCCGTCACCAGGTCGCGCGGCGTCACGTCGAACGCCGGGTTCCAGGCCGGGGCGCCGCCGGTCACCTCGGCCGGGTCGCGCTCCTCGACCACGATGTCCGCGCCGGTCGGCGTCGCCGGGTCGAGCGTCGACTCCGGGGCGGCCACGACGAACGGGATCCCGGCCCGGGCGGCGGCCAGCGCCAGCCCGTAGGTGCCGATCTTGTTGGCGACGTCGCCGTTGGCCGCCACCCGGTCGGCGCCGACGACCACGGCGTCGACGAGCCCGCGGGCGATCACCGCGGGCCCCGCCCCGTCGACGACGACGTGGTGCTCGATCCCCTCCGCGGCCAGCTCCAGCGCGGTGATCCGGCTGCCCTGCAGCAGCGGGCGCGTCTCGTCGGCGACGACGTGCGCCACCCGGCCGCGGGCGTGCAGCGAGCGCACGACGCCCAGCGCCGTCCCCCACTCCACGCACGCCAGCGCCCCGGCGTTGCAGTGCGTGTGCAGCCGCAGCGGGCGGTCGCCGCACAGGCCGGTGAGCAGGTCCGCGCCCCGCTCGCCGATCGCGTGGCACGCGGCGACGTCCTCGTCGCGCACGGCCAGGGCGGCGGCGAGGACCGCCTCCGGCCCGCCGGGCAGGGCCGCCCGCGCCCGCGCCACCCCGACGGCGAGGTTCACCGCGGTCGGCCGGGCGGCGGCGATCCGGTCGCAGGCCGCGGCCACCTCGCCGGGCGGCAGCGTCCGCACGGCCAGCACCACGCCCAGCGCGCCGGCTACGCCCAGCGCGGGCGCCCCGCGCACCACGAGCCGGGACACCGCGTCGACGAGCGCGTCGACGGTGCGCACGGACGCCATCCGCACGGTGGGGAGCGCGGTCTGGTCGACCAGCACGATCTCCGCACCGGTCCAGTCGATCGTCCTCGGCAGCACGTGCCGACCCTATGTCTCATCGTGCGACACCCACACGGGTTGGATCGGGGTACACCTAGCGCTTAGTGTGTGCGCAAAGGGCGATTAGAGGAGACTAATGATCGACGTTCGGCTCCCCGCATGCTGCGCCATGCCGCACACGCCCGCGGTCGAGGACACCCTGCGCACGATCTTCGTCCGCAGCGGCCGCGGCGAGCCCGCCAGCACCTCGGCGATCGCGGAGGAGCTGCACGTCAGCCCGCCGACGGTCTCGATCATGCTCAAGCGGCTGACGGCGGGCGGGCTCGTCGTCCGCACCGACGACCACCTCGCCGCGCTCACCGAGCACGGCGCCACCCACGCGCGCGACGTCGTGCGCCGCCACCGGCTGCTCGAGACGTTCCTGGAGCGGGTGCTCGAGGTGCCGTGGGACGAGGTGCACGCGGAGGCGGACGCCCTGGAGCACACGGTCTCCGACCGGCTGCTGGAGCGCATCGACCGCTACCTCGACCACCCCGACCGCGACCCGCACGGTGACCCCATCCCCCGCGACGGCGGGCCCGGCGAGGAGTGGGGCGTCCGCCTCGACGCCGCACCCGAGGGCGTCCGCTTCGCCGTGGAGCGCGTCTACGACCGCGACTCGGCCGCGCTGCGCTACTTGGCCGGCCTGGGCGTCCAGCCCGGCGTGCGGCTCGACGTGGTGCGCCGCCAGCCCTTCGGCGGGCCGCTGTGGGTGCGCGTCGGCGGCATCGAGCACGCGCTGGGCGACCCGCTGACCCACCTCGTCCACGGCCGCGTGGTGCCGGCATGAGGCGCCTGCTCGCGGCGGCCGTCGCCGGGCTCGCCCTGCTCACCGGCTGCACGTCCACGGCGGCCTCCGGGGACGAGCCGATCGGCGACCGGCCGGTCCGCGTCACCACCACCACGAACTTCATCACCGACACCGTCCAGCGCATCGGCGGCGACGCCGTCGAGGTCACGGGCCTGATGGGGCCCGGCGTCGACCCGCACCTCTACCGGGCGAGCGCGGGCGACGTGCAGGCGCTGCGCGAGGCCGACGTGATCTTCTACGGCGGCCTGCAGCTGGAGGGCCGGATGGCCGAGCTGCTCTCCGAGCTGGCCGAGGAGCAGCCGACCCGGGCCGTCACCGACGGGATCCCGCGCGAGCAGCTCCTCGCCCCGCCCGCGGGGGCGCCCGCCGAGGAGGAGTACGACCCGCACGTCTGGTTCGACGTCACGCTCTGGGAGCAGGTCAGCCGCACGATCGCGGAGACCCTGAGCGAGCGCGACCCGGCGCGCGCCGCGGTGTACGCCGCCAACCTGGACACCTACCTCGCCGAGCTCGCCGAGCTGGACGCGGAGATCACCGCGCGGATGGCCGCGATCCCGCCGGAGCGGCGCCTGCTCGTCACCAGCCACGACGCCTTCGAGTACTTCGGCCGCCGCTACGGCCTCGACGTCGAGGGCATCCAGGGCATCTCCACGGCGGCCGAGGCCACGACGGCCGACGTCGAGCGGGTGGCGGCGCTGGTCGCCGAGCGCGGCGTGCCGACCGTCTTCGTCGAGTCCAGCGTGCCCCGCCAGACCATCGACGCGCTGATCGCGGCGGCGGCCCAGCGCGGGGCCACCGTCACCGTCGGCGGCGAGCTCTTCACCGACGCGGCCGGTTCGCCCGGCACGCCCGAGGGCACCTACATCGGGATGCTGCGGGCGAACGCGACCCTCATCGCGACCGGGCTGGGAGGCTGAGATGTTCATGGCGAACCCCACGACAGCGGCGATGGAGGTGCGGTCGCTGACGGTGTCCTACCGGTCGGCGCCCGTGCTGTGGGAGGTCGACGCGGTCTTCCCCGCCGGGCACCTGTGCGCGATCGTCGGGCCCAACGGCGCCGGCAAGTCGACGCTGCTCAAGGCCGCGCTCGGGCTCGTCCCGCGCGACGCCGGACGGGTGTTCATCGACGGCGTCGAGGGCCCCGCCGCGCTGGACCGCGTCGCGTACGTGCCGCAGCGCGAGTCCGTCGACTGGGACTTCCCGATCACCGTGGGCGAGGTCGTGGCGATGGGCCGCTACCGCGCCACGGGCTGGTTCCGCCGGGTGGGCCGGGCCGACCGGGCGATCGCCGCCGAGTGCCTGGAGCGCGTCGGCATGGCCCGCTACGGCGCGCGGCAGATCGGGCAGCTCTCCGGCGGGCAGCGCCAGCGGGTGTTCCTCGCGCGCGCCCTCGCCCAGCAGGCCCCGGTCCTCGTGATGGACGAGCCGTTCGCCGGCATCGACGCCCGCACGCAGTCCGACCTGCTCGCGCTGCTGGGCGGGCTCCGCGACGAGGGCGGCTCGGTGATCGTCGTGCACCACGACATGGCGCAGGTCCGCGCCGCGTTCGACTGGACGCTGCTGCTCAACGTCCGCGCGCTGGGCTGCGGCCCGACGGCCGAGGTGCTCACCGCGGAGGCGGTCAGCGGGGCGTACGGCGTCACCTCCGACGCGGTGGCCTGGGCGGGCTGAGATGTCGGGCTGGGCGATGCTCGGGCTGGCCTACACCGACACCGTCGTGGTCGTCGGCGCGATCGTCCTGGGCGTCACGAGCGGGGTGCTGGGCGCGTTCGCGGTGCTGCGCAGGCGCAGCCTCGTCGGCGACGCCGTCGCGCACTCGACGCTGCCCGGCGTGTGCGTGGCGTTCCTCGTCGCCGGGGTGAAGGACGTGCCCGGGCTGCTCGTCGGGGCCGCCGTGGCCGGGATCGTCGCCGCGCTGCTCATGGTGGGCATCGAACGCACCGGCCGGATCTCCCCGGACACCGCGATCGGCGTCGTGCTGTCGGGGTTCTTCTCCCTGGGCGTCGTGCTGCTCACCCACATCGCGAGCGGCGCCGACGCCGACCAGGCCGGCCTGGAGAACTACCTGTTCGGCCAGGCCGCGGGCCTGCTGGAGAGCGACGTCGTCGTCATGGCCGCACTCGGTGGCGCCGGGCTGCTGGTCGTGGTCGTGCTGCGCCGCGCGCTGACGACGACGCTGTTCGACCCGTCGTACGCGGGCTCGATCGGGCTGCCGGTGCGCGCGCTGGAGGTGCTGATGACCGCGCTGCTCGTGGTGGCCGTGGTCATCGGGGTGCGGGTGGTGGGCGCGATCCTCATGGTCGCGATGCTCGTCGTGCCGACGGTCGTGGCCCGCCAGCTCGCCGACCGGTTCCCCGCCGTGCTCGTCCTCGCCGGGATCGTCGGCGCGCTCGTCGGCGCCACCGGCTCGCTCGCCGCCACCCGCGGCGAGCTGCCGACCGGGCCGGTCGTCGTGCTCGTCGGCTTCACCCTCGCCGTCGCCGCGATCCTGCTGGCGCCGGGCCGCGGCGTGCTGTGGCGGGCCTCGGACCTGGCGCGCCGCCGCCGGCGCGTGCTGCGCGACGCCGTCCTCGTCGAGCCGGACGCCCCCGTCGGCGGGCCGGGCGACCGCTGGGCCCGCGCGACGCTGCGCCGCCGCGGGCTGCTCGACGACACCGGCCTGACCGCCGCGGGCCGGGTCGCGGCCGAGGAGCTCGCCGAGCGCCGCGCCCTGTGGACGGCCTGGCTGGAGCACGGCACGTCCGTGCGGCTGCCCGACGCCCGCGAGCCCGACCCGACCGACCTGCGCGGCAGCCTCGGCGAGGACGCCGTGCGGCAGCTGAGGCTGCTCGTGCGCGCGCCGTCGACGTCCGCCGGCGCGGCGCGGGAGGTGCCCGGTGAGTGACGGCCTGGTGATCGTCCTGGTGGCCGGGCTCGTCGGCACCGCGTGCGGCCTGCTCGGCCCGTTCCTCGTGCTGCGCCGGATCGCGCTGCTGTCCGACGCCGTCAGCCACGCCGTCCTGCCCGGCATCGTCGCGGTGTGGCTGCTGTGGCAGACGCGCGCTCCGCTGCCCGTCGTCGCCGGGGCGGCGGCGTTCGCCGTGCTGTGCGTGCTCGGCATCGAGGCCCTGCGCTCCACCGGCCTCGTCGCCTCGGACGCCGCGATCGCGCTCGTGTTCCCGGCGCTGTTCTCCCTCGGGGTCCTCGGCATCACCCGCTTCGCCGACGGCATCCACC
>JAPLAT010000497.1 GCA_026393175.1 Pseudonocardiales bacterium | reverse complement strand
CGCTGCTGGGCGTACTCGACGGCCAGCTCGAACGCGCGGATCGAGATGCCGCAGGCGCGGGCGGCGACGTTGACGCGGCCGACCTCGACGCCGTCCATCATCTGGGCGAAGCCGCCGCCCCGCTTGCCGCCGAGGATCCGGTCCTCCGGCACGCGGTGGCCCTTGAACACCATCTCCGTGGTGTCGACGCCCTTGTAGCCCATCTTGTCGATCTTGCCGGGGATGATCAGACCGGGCGCGACCTCGCCGTAGCCGACCGGCTTCTCCACCAGGAAGCAGGTGAGGTTCTGGTACGGCTTGGGCTGCCCCTCGTCCGTCTTCACCAGCACGGCGGTGAGCGTGGAGGTGCCGCCGTTGGTCAGCCACATCTTGGCGCCGTCGATGACGAAGTCCGACCCGTCCTGCACGGCCTTCGTCTTGATCGCCGCGACGTCGGAGCCGAGGTCGGGCTCGGACATCGAGAACGAGCACGGCCTTCGTCTTGATCGCCGCGACGTCGGAGCCGAGGTCGGGCTCGGACATCGAGAACGAGCCGCGGGTCTCCCCCAGCGCCATCTGCGGCAGGTACTTCTGCTTCTGCTCGTCGGTGCCGTGGTGGGTGATCATGTGGGCCACGATGAAGTGGGTGTTGATCACGCCGGAGACGCTCATCCAGCCGCGGGCGATCTGCTCGACCACCAGCGCGTAGGTCAGCAGCGACTCGCCGAGCCCGCCGTACTCCTCGGGGATGGTGAGCCCGAACAGGCCCATCTCCTTCATCCCGTCGACGATGTCCTGGGGGTAGGCGTCGTCGTGCTCGAGGGTCTGGGCGTGCGGGATGATCTCCTTGTCCACGAACTGCTTGACCGTGGACAGGATCTCCTGCTGGATCTCGGTGAGACCGGCGGTCTGGGCGAGCCGGGCCATGGGGGACCTCCTGGCGGGCGTTCGGCCGCCGGGCGTGCTCCCGGCGCTGGGTACTGGTTGGTAAGTATCCCGCGCAACCGGCGGATCCGGCGCGGCGACCTCTGTGAACCTTCCCACCACCCGGCCGGGGAGGTCAGCGGCCGCGCCCGCCCGCCATGATCGCCGGGAAGGGGACACGGGCGCCACGGGCGGCCGTCATGTCCCACTCGCCGCGATCATGAACGCCGCCCGGGCTCGGGTGGTGCGCCGATGTCAGCAGAGCGCCCTGCTTACCCCGGCGCATCACGGGCGGCCCGACCCGGCGCCGAGGGCCCCGCCGGCCAACAGGACCCGGCGACCCGGCCGCCACATGATCGGCGCTTCGGCGTGAGAACGGCCGGATCCGGCCGGAAACGCGCCGAAACGGCGATCATGGGCGGGTCGACGGCCCGCGATCCGGCCGTCGGACACCGCCGGGGGTGCGGACCGACCGGCGCACCACACGCTCCGACCACCCGCCCGGGCGCGCGCCGGCGGCCCCGGGGACACCCGCACCCAGGGCCCGGACCAACCCATGATCACCGTCTCGGTGCAAGAACAGCCCGATCCGGCCGGAAACGCGCCGAAACGGCGATCATGGCCGAAGCGACGGCCTACGACCCGGCCGTCGGACACCCCCGGGACGCGGTCCGGGCCGGCACACCACACGCTCCGACCACCCGCCCGGGCCCGGCGACCCCGAGGACGCCCGCACCCAGGGCCCGGACCAACCCGTGATCACCGCCTCGGCGCGAGAACGGCCGGATCCGGTCGGAAACGCGCCGATCCGGCGATCATGGTCCGGGCGATGCCGGTCCGCCCGGCCGTGTGCGGACCGGGACGGACCGGAGCCGCGGCGTCCGACCACAGGGCGCCGCGCCGAGGACCGTCAGGCCTCGGGGGCCGTCCACCGCTCGGTGCGCTCCATGCCGGCGGCCCGGCCCTTGCCCGCGATGACCAGGGCCATCTTGCGGCTGGCCTCGTCGATCATCTCGTCGCCGATCATCGCCGCGCCGCGCTTCCCGCCGGCCTCGGAGGTGTAGTAGTCGTAGGCGTCGAGGATGTTCTCGGCGTGGTCGTAGTCGCTCTGCAGCGGCGAGAAGGTCTCGTTCGCGGCGTCGATCTGGCCGGGGTGCAGCACCCACTTGCCGTCGAAGCCCAGCGCGGCGGAGCGCCCGGCCACCCTGCGGAACCCGTCGACGTCCTTGATCTGCAGGTACGGGCCGTCGATGGCCTGCTTGTCGTGCGCCCGCGCCGCCATGAGGATCGACATGAGGATGTGGTGGTAGGCGTCGCCCACGTCGTAGCCGGGGGGCTGCTCGCCCACCACGAGCGACTTCATGTTGATCGAGGCCATGAAGTCGGCCGGGCCGAAGATGATCGTCTCGACGCGCGGCGAGGCGGCGGCGATCGCGTTGACGTTGGTCAGCCCGAGCGCGTTCTCGATCTGGGCCTCGATGCCGATCCGGCCGACCTCGTAGCCCATCGACTTCTCGATCTGGGTGAGCAGCAGGTCCAGGGCGACGACCTGCTCGGCCGTCTGCACCTTCGGCAGCATGATCGCGTCGAGGTTCGCCCCCGCGCCCTCGACGACCTCCGTGACGTCGCGGTAGGTCCACTCGGTGGTCCAGTCGTTGACGCGCACGACCCGGATCCGCTCGCCCCAGCCGCCCTCGTTGAGCGCCTCGACGATCGTCTTGCGGGCACCGGGCTTGGCCAGCGGCGCGCACGCGTCCTCCAGGTCGAGGAAGACCTGGTCGGCGGGCAGCGTCCGCGCCTTATCGATGAACTTCTGGCTCGACCCCGGCACCGCCAGGCAGGACCGGCGGGGGCGGATCTGGCTCGGCATCGGTGCTCGTCTCCTCGTCGACGTCGGCGTGGGCAGAGCCGGATGGTGGCACGGTCGGCCGCCGCCCGACCCCCTGGGGTGACCGTTTTCTCACCCTCCGGAGCGGCGATGCAGCCCTCAGGGCAGGGCGACGAGCTCGCCGCGCGCCACCGCGGCCACGTTGCCGTACACCGAGGTCCGCACGGCGCGCCCGCCGTCGGCCTGCACCAGCACCATGAGCTGCGAGGGCCGGCCCATCTCCGCCCCCTGCGCGACGGAGAAGCCGGTCTGCCCGACCGGTTGCAGCACGCCGCGGTCGACGAGGAACACCCCGAGCGCGACGGCGGCCGACCCGGTGGCCGGGTCCTCCACCACCCCGACCCCGGGGGCGAACATCCGCATGTGCGCGTGCGGCTCGGCGTAGCTCGCCACGACGAGCCCGACCAGCCCCTCGGTCAGCGGGCCCAGCGTCGCGGGCACCGGCACCGCCCGCGCGACGGCGTCCGGGGTTACCGGGAGGAACGCGTAGGGCACGCCCGCGCCGGCCACCCCGGGCCGGACGGCGGGGTCGACGTCGGCCGGGTCGAGCCCGACCGCGGCGGCCAGAGCGGCGCCGTCGAGGTCGGGCCCGATCTCCGGGGCGCCGCCCGTCACCCGGGCGCCGTGCTCGGTGACCTGCACGGACAGCAGCCCGGCGCCGCACTCCTGGACGACGTCACCGGTGCGGATCAGCCCCGCGCGGGCGAGCACCCAGGCGACGCCGACGCTGGGGTGCCCGGCGAAGGGCAGCTCCCGGCCCGGGGTGAAGATCCGGGCCCGGTAGTCGGCCTCCGGCGTGGTCGGCGGCAGCGGGAAGACGGTCTCGGAGAACCCGAACTCCACCGCGAGGGTCTGCATCTGCTCGGTGGTGAGGTGCCCGCCGCCGTGCACGACGGCGAGCGGGTTGCCGGCGAAGGCCCGGTCGGTGAAGACGTCGACGATGTCGAAGGTCAGTGCCACCCGGCCAGGTCTACCGGGTCCGACACCCGCGCCGCAGGTCGGCCGGCCGGGGCGATCCCGCCTAGGCTCCCGGCGTGGCGTCCCCTCGCGTCTTCGTGGCCCGGCTGGTGGGCCTCGCCGTGTTCGGGCCCGACGGCGAGCGCGTGGGGCGGGTCCGCGACGTCGTCGTCACCGTGCGGGTGGACGCCAGCCCGCCGCGGGTGCTCGGGCTGCTCGTCGAGCTGGCCACCCGGCGGCGCATCTTCGTGCCGATGCTGCGGGTCACGGCCGTCGACCCGGGAGCGGTCACGCTGGCCACCGGGTCGGTGAGCCTGCGCGGGTTCACCCAGCGCCCCACGGAGATCCTCGTCGTCGGCCAGCTGCTCGACGCGCCCGTCACCGTCGTCGAGGACGGCACCGCGGCCGTGGTCGTGGACGCCGCGATCGAGCCGACGCGCAGCCGGGACTGGGTCGTCGGCCGGCTCGCCGTGCGGTCCCGCCGGCACGGCCTGACCCGCCGCGGGGAGATCCGCGAGCTGCCGTGGAGCGCGGTCACCGGGCTCTCGCTCACCGACCGGCAGGGCACCGCGGGGCTGCTCGCCGTGCTGGAGACGATGCGGCCCGCCGACGTGGCCGCGACGCTGTCCGAGCTGCCGGTCAAGCGGCAGCAGGAGGTCGCCGACGCCCTCGACGACGAGCGGCTGGCCGACGTGTTCGAGGAGATGTCCGACACCGACCAGCGCGCGCTGCTGGCCCATCTCGACGCCGAGCGCGCCGCCGACGTCCTGGAGGCGATGTCCCCCGACGACGCCGCCGACCTGCTCGGGGAGCTGCCGGCGGCCGAGTCCGACGCGCTGCTGGCGCTGATGCAGCCCGACGAGTCGGGCCCGGTGCGCCGGCTGATGAGCTACTCCTCCGACACCGCGGGCGGGCTGATGACCCCGGAGCCGGTGATCCTGCGCCCCGACGCCACCGTCGCCGAGGCGCTGGCCCGGATCCGCAACCCCGACCTGCCCGTCGCGCTGGCCAGCATGGTGTTCGTCTGCCGCCCGCCGTCGGACACCCCGACCGGGCGCTACCTCGGGTGCGCGCACGTGCAGCGGCTGCTGCGGGAGGCCCCGTTCGAGCTGGTGGCGGGCGTCGTCGACACCGAGCTGGCGCGGCTGTCCCCGGACGCGTCGCTGGGCGAGATCGCGCGCTACTTCGCGGCCTACAACCTCGTGGCCGGCCCCGTCGTCGACGACGAGGACCACCTGCTCGGCGCCGTCACGGTGGACGACGTGCTCGACCACCTGCTGCCCGCGGACTGGCGCGACCGCTTCACCACCGAGTCGCCCGACCCCGAGGAGGTGACCGGTGCCTGAGATCCCCCGCGGGCCGCGGCTGGACCGGCCCGGCCGGCGCCCTTTCGAGCTCGACCCGGACGCGTTCGCGAAGCTGTCGGAGCGGATCGCGCGCTTCCTCGGCACCGGCCGGTTCCTCGCCATCCAGACCGTCGTCGTGATCATCTGGATCGCGCTCAACCTCACCGCGGTGTCGCTGCGCTGGGACCCCTACCCGTTCATCCTGCTCAACCTGGCCTTCTCCACGCAGGCCGCCTACGCCGCCCCGCTCATCCTGCTGGCGCAGAACCGCCAGGACGACCGCGACCGGGTGGCCCTGGACGAGGACCGCGCCCGCGCGGAGCGGACGAAGGCCGACACCGAGTACATCGCCCGCGAACTCGCCGCCTTGCGGCTGGCCGTCGGCGAGATGGCGACGCGGGACTACCTGCGCGGCGAGCTGGAACGCCTCGGCGACCGCCTCGCCGACCGGCAGGCCGGCGAGGAGCGCGGGGACCGGCTCAGCCGGCGAGCAGGCGGCTGATCCGCTCCAGCGCCGCGAGGTCGGCGGGCTCGAGGCGGGCGACGAAGTGCTCCAGGACGCCCGCGAGATGGGTGCGCGAGGCGGTCCGCAGCCGCGACAGGCCCGCCTCGGTGAGCTGCGCGGCCACCCCGCGCCCGTCGTCCGCGACCCGGCAGCGGGTGACGAGCCCGGCCCGCTCCAGCCGGTCGACGAGCCGGGTGACCCCGGAGCGGGACAGCAGCACGGCGTCGGCGAGCTCGGTCATCCGCAGCCGCCGGTCGGGCGCCTCGGCGAGCTGGACCAGCACGTCGTAGGCCGCCAGCGACAGCCGCTGCTCGGCCACGAGCTCGGTCTCCAGCTCGCGGGTGATCGTGGCGTGCGCCCTCAGGAACGCCCGCCACGCGGCGAGCTGCTCCCGGGTCGGCACGGCGCGCGCACCGGCTCCGGATCCGGTGCGGGCATCGGCGGCGTGCGTCACGTCGGACGATGCTACGGACCGCGACCCGGTGAGCGGGCCGTAGCATGGGACGACACCCCCGTCCCCGGGAAGCGAGAGTTCGTGTCCTCCACCACCACCATCGAACAGGCCGTCCACACGGCGCTGTCGCGCGTCGACGACCCGGAGATCCACAAGCCGATCACCGAGCTGGGCATGGTCAAGTCCGTGGCCGTCTCGGCGGACGGCGTGGCGCAGATCGGGATCTACCTCACCGTCGCGGGCTGCCCGATGCGGGAGACGATCACCAACCGGGTCACCACGGCCGTGTCCGCCGTACCGGGCATCACGAGCGTCGGCGTCGAGCTGGACGTCATGAGCGACGAGCAGCGCACCGCGCTGCGCCAGGGCCTGCGCGGCGACGCCGCCGAGCCGGTCATCCCGTTCGCCCAGCCCGGGTCGCTGACCCGCGTGTACTGCGTGGCGTCGGGCAAGGGCGGCGTGGGCAAGTCCTCGGTCACGGTCAACCTGGCCGCGGCCATGGCCGCCAAGGGCATGAAGGTCGGCGTGGTCGACGCCGACATCTACGGGCACTCGATCCCGCGGATGCTGGGCACCACCACGCTGCCCACCAAGGTCGACGACATGATCATGCCGCCGCAGGCGCACGACGTGAAGGTCATCTCCATCGGGATGTTCACGCCGGGCAACGACGCGGTGGTCTGGCGCGGCCCGATGCTGCACCGCGCGCTGCAGCAGTTCCTCGCCGACGTGTTCTGGGGCGACCTCGACGTCCTGCTGCTCGACCTGCCCCCCGGCACCGGCGACATCGCGATCTCCACCGCCCAGCTGCTGCCCAGCGCGGAGCTGCTCGTCGTCACCACGCCCCAGCTCGCGGCGGCGGAGGTGGCCGAGCGGGCCGGGTCGATCGCGCTGCAGACCAAGCAGCGCATCGCGGGCGTCATCGAGAACATGTCGTGGATGGAGCTGCCCGACGGCACGCGCATGGAGGTCTTCGGCGCGGGCGGCGGGCAGACCGTGGCGGACTCCCTGACCCGCTCGGTCGGGGCGCCGGTCAAGCTGCTCGGGCAGATCCCGCTGGAGCCGCGGCTGCGCGAGTGCGGCGACGCGGGCACCCCGATCGTGCTCGCCGAGCCCGGCTCGCCCGCCGGTCGCGCGCTGCGCGAGGTCGCGGACACCCTGTCCGTCCGGGCCCGCGGCCTGGCCGGCATGAGCCTGAACCTGACGCCCGTCTCCCGCTGAGGCCCGTTGCAGCAAAGCCACTTTCACGCAAGCTCGTTGCGTGAAAGTGGCTTTGCTGCAATCGGGTCCCGGGGTCAGGCGACCGCCCGCACCGCCTCGGACCACAGCGCCACGCCCTCGTCGACCTGCTCCGCCGTGACGATCAGCGGCGGGATCATCCGCACGACGTTGCCGTACGGGCCGCACGTGAGCAGCAGCAGCCCGCGCTCGGCCGCCGCCCGGTGCGCGGCCGCGGCCGCCGCGGCGTCGGGGGCGCCGTCGGGGGTGAGGAACTCGTTGCCGACCATCAGGCCCAGGCCGCGCACGTCGGCGATGCCGGGGTGCTCGACGGCCACCTTGCGCAGGCCCTCCAGCAGCCGCAGCCCCTGCTCGCGGGCGTTGTCGACCAGGCCCTCGTCCTGGATGACGTCCAGCGTGGCGAGCGCCGCGGCACAGGCCACGGCGTTGCCGCCGTACGTGCCGCCCTGCGACCCGGGCAGCGCCTTCGCCATGATCGCCTCGGGCGCGGCGATCGCCGAGAGCGGGAAGCCCGACGCCAGGCCCTTCGCCGTGATGAGCACGTCCGGCGTCAGGCCCTCGGTGTGCTGGTGGCCCCAGAACCGGCCGGTGCGGCCGTAGCCGGTCTGGACCTCGTCGGCGACGAGCAGGATGCCGTGCGCGTCGGCCCGCTCGCGCAGGCCGCGCAGGAATGCCGGCGGCGTGGGCACGTAGCCGCCCTCCCCCAGCACCGGCTCGATGAGGAACGCGGCGACGTCGCGCGCCGGGGCGGCCGTGACGAGCAGCCGGTCCAGCTCGCGCAGGCAGAACGCGACGGTCTCCTCCTCGCTCCAGCCGTAGCGGAACGTGTAGGGGAACGGCGCGAACGCGACCCCGCCCATCATCGGGCCGATCCCGGCGCGGATCTTCGCCCCGGAGGTCGTCAGCGCGGCGGCGCCCATCGTGCGGCCGTGGAACCCGCCCTCGAACGCGACGACCAGCGGCCTGCCCGTCGCGTGCCGGGCCAGCCGGACCGACGCCTCGACGGCCTCCGAGCCGGAGTTGAGGAAGAACACCCGGTCCATGCCCGCGGGGAGGACGTCGCCCATCCGCTCGGCCAGCCGCAGCAGGGGCTGGTGCATGACGGTCGTGTACTGGCCGTGGATGAGCGTGGCGACCTGCTCCTGCGCCGCCGCGACGACCCGCGGGTGGCAGTGGCCGGTGCTCGTGACGCCGATCCCGGCGGTGAAGTCCAGGTGCCGGCGACCGTCGGTGTCGTGCAGGTAGACGCCCTCGCCGCGCGCCGCCTGCACGGGCGTCGCCTGCTGGAGGACGGGGGACAGCCGGGCCATGATCGCTCCTGGGTTGTCGGATTGTCGACAACGCCAGCACACCACAGGACCCCGGGCCGGAGCAAGGCGCACCGGGGCGTCCGCCGGGTCAGGCCGGGATCGCGGGCGGCGCCGGGCGGGGGGACAGGATGCGGGTCACCGCGTCGGCCATGTGGGCGTCCAGGGCGCGGGTCAGCGCCTCCGGGTCGCCCGCGCGGATGGCGTCGGCGAGGGCCTGGTGCTCACCGACCAGCCCGGCGGGCGGGGGCGGGTTGTCCTGCAGCGCGGCGAGGCACATCCGCGTCTCGACGAGCAGGTTGTCGGCCATCCGCCGCAGGCGCGGGCTGCCGGACGCGGCCACCAGCAGCGCGTGGAAGGCCTGGTCGGCGTCCGCGACGGCCACCGGGTCCCCGCTCGCCGCCGCGGCGGCCAGCCCGGCGACGGCGGCGTCGAGCCGGTCCGCGGCCGCGGCCCGGTCGCCCTCGATGAGCAGCAGGCCGGCCGCCCGCTCGACGGAGGCGCGGGCGTGGTGGATGTCGCGGACGTCCGCGGCGTCGAGGTCGCGGACGAACAGGCCGCGGTGCCGCTCGCTGCGCAGCAGCCCTTCGGCCACCAGGTGCTGCATCGCCTCGCGCAGCGGGCCGCGGCTCACCCCGAGCCGCGCGGCGAGCTCGACCTCGCCGAGCTGGGTGCCCGGCGGGAACGTGCCCTGCATGATCGCGTCGCGGAGCCGGTCGGCGACGATCGCGGCGGTCGACCGGCGCTCGACGGGCTCCAGGCTGGAGAGGTCCATCAGGCGAACAGCGCCCCGAAGCCGCGGCGGGGGCCGCCCTCGCCCGCCAGGCGCAGGCCCTGCCAGATGCTCACCTGGTTGGCCGTGAGCACCGGCTTGCCGACCCGGGCGTCGAGCTCGTCGAGCAGCCCGACGGTGTGCAGCGCGGTGTCGGGCAGCAGCAGCGCCTCCGCGTCGGGGTGGTCGGCCGCCGCGGCGAACGCCAGCACGTCCTCGGCGGGCAGCGTGCCGACCTCGGCGGCTGTGACGATCCCGCGCGCCGAGAGCGAGACCACCGAGACCCCGGCCCGGCCGAGGAAGTCCACGAACCGCCGCGCGACGTCGTCGGGGTAGGTCGCCCCGATCGCCACCCGGGTGACGCCGAGGTGCGCGCAGGCGTCGGCGAACGCGAACGACGTGCTCGACGCCGGGACGCCCGCCGCCCGGCCCAGCGCCTCGACCTGGGCCGCGGCGCCGTCCCAGCCGAAGACGAAGCTGCCCGACGTGCACGCCCAGACGACCGCGTCCAGCGGGCCGGGCAGCTCCTTCACCCCCGCGGCCAGCACGTCGTCCCCGCCGATGTCGAGCAGCGCGTCGACGCGGTGGGCGTCCTCGCGCATCTCGGTGTGCACCAGCGGCAGGCGCGGGCCGCCGAGGAGCTCCTCGGCGCGCGGGTAGTCGTCCTCGGCCGAGAAGCCGGGGTAGAGGATGCCTACGGTCGTCATGCCACTCCCGTTGTCGGTAGGTGATCGGCCCGCAGCAGGGCGCCGCCGCCGACGGCGCTGCGCCCCATCGCGCGCAGGGCGGCCCACATCGTCACCTGGTTGGCCGTGATCACGGGCTTGCCGAGCGCCCGCTCCAGCGGCTCCACCAGGTCGTACGTGGGCAGGTTCGTGCAGGACAGGAACAGGGCCTGGGCGTCGTCGCGGTCGACGGCGCGGACCATCTCGATGACCTCGCGGTAGCTCACCCGCCAGATCTGCCCGAGCAGCCCCAGCCCGTCGCTCGCCACGGTGACGACGCCGTGCTCGGCCAGGTAGAGGACCAGCCGGTCGGTGACGTCGGCGATGTAGGGCGTGGCGATCGCCAGCCGGCTGATCCCGAGCACCGCCAGCGCCTCGATGAGCGCCCCGGACGTGGTGCAGGCCAGCGGGGCGCCGGAGTCGAGGATCGTGCGGCGCAGCACCAGCTCCCCCGCCGCCCCGTTGACGAAGCTGCCGGACGTGCAGGCGTAGGCGACGACGGCGGGCTCGGGGGTGAGCACGTCGCGGGTGGCCCGCCGGACGGGCCGCCGGTCGCCGACCGCCTCGGCCATCGCGACCGTGACGGGCGTGGTGCACATCGGCAGCCGCGTCAGGTAGAGCGAGACGTCGTCGGGCACCCAGCGCCAGAGCTCGCGGTCGAGCGCGAAGTCGAACGGCGCGATGACCCCGATCCCCTGCTGGAGGGCGGGGTCCTGCGGCAGCTCGGCGAGCCCGACGGACAGCTCGGTGGGCACGGCGGGCTACCCGCGCTCGTAGACGAGGCGCTCGCCGACGCTCCCCGAGCGCCAGACGTCGTGGCAGGCCTCCGCCATCGCGGCCAGGCCGTCGGTGATGGACGCGAAGACGTTGCCGGGCACCCACCCGATGTCGCCGTTGATCAGCAGGTTGTTGCGGCCGTAGAAGATGGCCAGGTCGATGGCGCCCGCCTCGGCGTCGATGCCCTGGTCGGCCTTGAACGCGGTGTCGAGCATGCCGCCGGCGAAGTCGAACAGGCACACGTCGCCCGGGATCGGCGTCACGGTCGGGTTCTCCCGGCCGACGGAGGCGAACCGGGGAACCATCGTGTAGACCTCGTTGCGCGCGTACTTCGCGTGCTGTGCGGCCCCGGCCAGGGGGCCCGCGGCGAGCGCCTCCCACACGGCGGCGCTGGTCCTCGGGGCGTCCTTCTCGAGCAGCTCGGCCGTGCACGAGACGCCCCGGCGCTCGAGGCTGATGCGCAGCAGTTTCGACATGGCCCACCTTCACGAGGATTGTCGACAATCGTACGGCGTCCAGGCTAGCGTGTCGCCGTGCCCGACCCGGTGATCACCGTCCTGCATTCCGGCGACCGGCCGAAGCACCTCCCCCGGGCGCGCTACGCCACCGACGACGAGCTCGCCGACGCCCTGCCCGGGACCGAGGTGCTGCTGGTCTGGGAGTTCACCTCCACCGCGCTGCGCGCGGCCTGGCCCGCCGCGGACGCGCTGCGCTGGGTGCACACGGCGAGCGCGGGCGTCGACCGGATGATCTTCCCCGGCATGGTCGAGTCCGACGTGCTGCTGACCAACTCCCGCGGCGTGTTCGACACCCCGATCGCCGAGTACGTGCTCGGCCTGGTGATCGCGATGGCGAAGGACCTGCCCGGCACGCTCGCCCAGCAGGGCCGCCGGCAGTGGCGGCACCGCGAGACCGAGCGGGTGGCGGGGCGGCGCGCCGTCGTGGTCGGCAGCGGCCCGATCGGGCGCGCCACCGCCGCCCTGCTGGGTGCCGTGGGGATGCGCGTCGAGCTCGTCGGGCGCCGCGGCGGCGACGGGGCGCACCCGTTCGACGCCCTGCCCGGCCTGCTGCCCTCGGCCGAGTGGCTGGTGCTCGCCGCCCCGCTCACCGACGCCACCCGCGGCCTGCTCGACGCCGCGGCGCTGGCCGCGCTGCCCGACGGGGCCCGGGTGGTCAACGTGGGGCGGGGCGCGCTCGTCGTGCAGGACGACCTCGTCGCGGCGCTGGAGTCCGGTCGCCTCGGCGGCGCGGCCCTGGACGTGTTCGAGGCCGAGCCGCTGCCCGCGGACTCCCCGCTGTGGACGCTGCCCGGCGTGATCGTCAGCCCGCACATGTCCGGCGACGTGCTCGGCTGGCGCGACGAGCTGGAGGCGCTGTTCTCCGACAACCTGGACCGGTACCGGTCCGGCCGACCGCTGCGCAACGTGGTCGACAAGACCCTGGGCTTCGTGACCGCTGGAGGCACCCCGTGACGAGCGCGGACCTGACCGCCGTCGAACTGCTCGCCGCCTACCGTGCGGGCGACCTGTCCCCCGTGGAGGCGACGCAGGACGCGCTGGACCGGATCGCCGCGCACGACGGCGCGGTCAACGCGTTCTGCCTCGTCGAGGCCGACAGCGCGCTGGACGCGGCGCGGGAGTCGGAGAAGCGCTGGCAGGCCGGGGAGCCGGCGGGCCTGATCGACGGCGTGCCCACGTCGGTCAAGGACCTGCTGCTCACCCGCGGCCGCCCGACGCTGCGCGGCTCGCGCACGATCGACCCGGCGGGCCCGTGGGAGGTCGACGCCCCGGCCGTGGCCCGGCTGCGCGAGCACGGCGCCGTCGTCGTCGGCCGCACGACGACGCCCGAGCTGGGCTGGAAGGGCGTCACCGACTCCCCGCTGACGGGCGTCACCCGCAACCCGTGGGACCCGGACCGCACGTCGGGCGGGTCGTCGGGGGGCAGCGCCGCGGCCGTCGCGCTGGGGATGGGCCCGCTGTCGCTGGGCACCGACGGCGGCGGCTCGGTGCGCATCCCGGCCGCGTTCACCGGCACCACGACGCTCAAGCCGACCTACGGCCGCGTGCCCAACTACCCGGCCAGCCCGTACGGGACGCTCGCCCACGTCGGGCCGATGACCCGCAGCGTCGCCGACGCGGCGCTGCTGCTCGACGTCGTCTCCGGGCCGGACCCGCGCGACGCCTGGGCGCTCGCCCCGACCGAGCGGGTGTCGCTGGAGGGTGCGTCGGTCGCCGGGCTGCGCGTCGCCGTCAGCCCGACGCTGGGATACGCCGAGCTCGACCCGGGCGTGGCCGCCGCGTTCGCCGCGGCCGTGGACGTCTTCGCCGCGCTGGGCGCGGAGCTCACCGAGACCGACCCCGGCTTCCACGACCCGGTCGCCGCGTTCGAGACGCTGTGGTTCTCCGGGGCCGCCAAGTCGATCGAGCACCTCGGGCCGGAGCAGCGCGCGCTGATGGACCCGGCGCTGGTGGAGATCGCCGAGCAGGGCGCGCGGCACAGCGCGCTGGACTACCTCACCGCCATGGCCGTCCGCAACGACCTCGGCAGGCTCATGGGCGAGTTCCACACCGCGCACGCCCTGCTGCTCACCCCCACGCTGCCGATCCCCGCCTTCGCGGCGGGCGGGGAGGCGCCCGAGGGCTGGCCGCGGCAGCGGTGGACGGCGTGGACGCCGTTCACCTACCCGTTCAACATGACCCAGCAGCCTGCCGCGAGCGTGCCCTGCGGGTTCACCCCGGACGGGCTGCCGGTGGGCCTGCAGATCGTCGGGCCCCGGCACGCCGACGCCGCGGTGCTGCGGGCCGCCCAGGCGTTCCAGCAGGCCACCGACCACCACCTGCGGCGGCCACCGCTCGTGGGCGGGCGGACGGGCTAGAACGCCGCTGCGCCCGCACGGGCGCGGCGGCGCCTACGTCGCGTCGGGGTCGATCGGGGGGCGCTCGCCCTTGGCCAGGCTCGGCGGGGGCGTGACGGCCGGGTGCGGCTGCGGGGCCGCTGGCCGCTTGGTGAGGTCCGGGGCGCTGGGCGCGAAGCCGTTGGGCTTGGCCGGGAGGTCGTCGTCGAACAGGGCGCGGGTGGCGGCGGTGCGCGGGTTGAAGTTCCGCAGGCTGCGCAGCTCCTCGAGCGGCTTGCGCAGCTCGTCGAACTCGGGGCCGATCTCGGTGCGGAGCTGGTCACGCGCGCCGGTCGCGTACTCCTTGACCTGGCGGATGGTCTTGCCGAGCCAGGACGCGGCCTCGGGGAGCCGCTCGGGACCGAGGATGAAGAGCCCGGCCACGATCAGGACGAGGATCTCGCCCCACCCGATGCTGTCGAACACGTCACCATGGTACGGGGTCAGTCCGAGGCGAGGACCACCGAGACCGTCAACGGCCGTCCTTCGCGGATCAGCTGCACCGGGACGGTGGTCCCGGGCTCGAACTCGCGCACCGCCACCTCGAGCTCGTCGGCCCCGGAGATGGTGCGTTCGCCCAGCACGACGATCACGTCGCCGACCAGGATCCCGGCCGCCTCGGCGGCCCCGCCGCCGCGCACGTTCTCCACCTGCGCGCCCGAACTGGTGTCGTCCTCCACCGACCGCGCGTTGACGCCGAGCTCCGCGTGCCGGACGACGCCGGTGCGGATCAGCTCCTCCGCGATGGTCCGGGCGTCGTCGATCGGGATGGCGAAGCCCAGGCCGATGGAGCCGCCCTCGCCCTGGCCGAGGCTGCTGATCGCGGTGTTGATGCCGACGACGGCGCCGGTCGCGTCGACCAGGGGGCCGCCCGAGTTGCCGGGGTTGATCGCGGCGTCGGTCTGGATCGCGTCGATGACGGCCGTGCCGCCGCCGTCGTCGCCCAGGCGCACCGGCCGGTCGACGGCGCTGACGATGCCGTCGGTGACGGTGCCGGCCAGGCCCAGGGGCGACCCGATCGCGATCACCCCGTCGCCGACGGCCAGCCCGGCCGAGCTCCCGATCTGCGCGACGACCGGGTTGACCACGCCGACCCGGATGACGGCCAGGTCGGTCTTGGGGTCGCGCCCGACGATGCTGGCCGGGGTGCGCGTGCCGTCGCTGAAGACGGTCTCGATCTCGGCGCCCTCGACCTCGGCGGCCGGGGCGATGACGTGGTTGTTGGTGAGCACGAAGCCGCTGCCGTCGATGACGACGCCCGAGCCGGTGCCGCCCTCGTCGCCGACCCGGACCTCGATCGACACCACGGCCGGCACGACCCGTGCCGCGATGTCGGCGACCGACCCCGGCGGGCGCTCACGGGCCGGGCCGACGGCCGTGATCGTGGCGCCGGGCTCGGTGAGGGAGGCCGCGCCCTCGGCGGTGAGCCGCCCGACCAGGCCGCCCGCGGCCCCGATGAGGACGGCGACGAGCGCGAGCGCGGCGAGCGCGCGCGGATGGACCCGGCCGCCGAACAGCACCTCGCGCACGCTGAGCCGGGCCCCCTCGCCGCGCGGGGCGGCGGCCGGCTCGGGGTCGGCGACCGCGGGCGGGCCGAGCACCGCGCCGGTGCCGGGGTCGCGCCACGGGTCGTCGGCGCCCTCCCACAGCGGGTCCTGCCCCGGGTCGGCGGCCCGCGCCGCGCCGGGCGGGCGCTGCAGGGAGCCGTCCGCACCGCCC